>NZ_JBHWZS010000055.1:0-36186 GCF_042728155.1 Streptomyces sp. NPDC060209 | reverse complement strand
CCGTCTGGCCGAGGAGATGATCACAGCCGCGCTCGACGCCGGAATTACCGCCTCCTGGGTGACCGGCGACGAAGCCTACGGCCAAGACCCCCAACTCCGCGCCGCGCTCGAGGCACGCGGCGTCGGCCATGTCCTGGCCGTCGCCTGCTCAACCCGGGCGAAGATCAACTACGGCCGCACTTCCGTCCGCGCGGATACCGTCGCCGGCCGCCTGCCCACCACGGCCTGGCACCGCCAGAGCGCCGGAAATGGGGCGAAAGACCCGCGATACTACGACTGGGCCTGGGTCCACATCGGCACCGGTAGCCAGCGGCACCTGCTCGTCCGACGAAACCGCTCCACCGGCGAACTCGCCTTCTACCTGTGCTGGTCACCCACCGCGGTGACGCTGTCCGCACTGGTCCGTGTCGCCGGTGCCCGCTGGAGCGTGGAGGAATGCTTCCAGGCCGCCAAGGGCCAGGTCGGACTCGATCACTACCAGGTCGGCACTGGACCTCATGGCACCGCCACATCACGCTCGCCATGCTCGCCCTGGCCTTCCTGTCCGCCCTCGCCGCCGACGCGGCGCCCGAACGGCCTGCCGATGCACACCAACTTACCCACAGCAGCGATCCGATCACGCTGACAGTCCCGGAAATCCGCCACCTACTCGCTGCCATCTTCAGCTCACCGGCCATGACCGCGACCAGACTGCTCCACTGGTCCAACTGGCGCAGATGCCACCAATCCACAGCTCGACGCAGCCACTACCGACGGCGGACGGCCAGCGAACCCACTGGATAGATCACGAAACCGCACTGGAGTACTAGCTGGCGATTCAGGCGGGCGAGGCGTTCTTGGCGCTGCGACAGACGCATGCCGTTGAGGTAGGTGGCTGCATAGCCGACGAAGGCCAGCGTGATGGTGACGACCACGGTGATCACGGGAGGTGATGCTAGTGAGCGTCATGCTGCTTGCGCTGTTGTTCGGTGCGGCTGGGCCGCCGAGGGTCGCACATGAGGGACTACGGCCAGTCAGGCGGTTCGGCGCTTGCGGGCAAGCGCGAAGGCGCCGCCGCCGAGTACGAGCACTACTGCCACTCCGCCGAGGATCAGACCCAGTTGACTGCTGTCGTCCTTCTCAGTGCTGGAGCCTGCCATGGCCGCGTCCTCAGCCTTGTCTTCCTTCTAGGGCTGCGACGAAGCTGACGCGGAAGCGGCGGGCGAGGCAGTGGAGCCGGACGTCTTCTCCTTGGTGAGAGGGCTGATGTCCGGGGCGCCGGGGGCACCCTTGCCCTTCAGGACGTTCGTGGAAGGCGGATCAGGCCGTGGCCCAGGTACTTGCTGAGCGTGCCCTCGATGCCGTCACCCGTGGCAATCTTCCACATCTCCTCGGCTTGCATTGCGCTGAGTTACCACTGCTTAGATTGCACGTCCGTAGCAAGGGCGGAGGGCGCTGCCCCCGCGAATCCCACGCTCCAGGCAGCGGCCACAGCCATCGCGCTGAGCAGACGCCCTCTTGATCCGAGAGGCATACGACGCGTGCGGGTCCGCATCACCTACTCGGTCACCGGCGTGCGTGACGCCGCACATCCCGCCTCCCCACCGGTCCGGCGCACTGCCAACTCCTGCTGGACGCCAAGGCGTACACGGTGACCTCACGACACAGGTCAGGGTGGGCACCTCCCGTGCGTGCCCACCCTGACCTGTTGGTTGTGCGTCGAGGCTTACTCGAAGTTGGCCCGCGCCCGCTTGTCGCCGGCCTGGTAGGCCGTACCCGCGTCGCGCACCTTGCGAGAGATCTCGGCCAGGGCCGTCTGAATGCCCGTGGCGTCGCGGTCCCAGCCGGCCTGCGCGGTGTCGTACGCCGACTTGGCCTCGCCCACCCAGAGCTCGGACACGCTGGCTACCATCCGCTTGATGGACGCAAGGTCTTCCTGAAGCTGCCTGCCCTGCCGGTCGATGTCACCAGCGGCCTGCTCCAGGCTTGCATAGGTGACAACCATCGTGCCGTCGTTGGTCGGCATACGGTCCTCCAGTTCATTCTAGTTCGAGGTGAAAATCCGTACGTGGCTGTACGGGTACAGCAAGGTTCAGAAGGTGTTCATGGCGGAAGTCTTGGCCTGCGAGCCTTCCGAGTGGCCGGCGACGACGTCGACGCCCTGGAGGGCCTGCTTGATCTCGTCTTCGGTGTTGCCCGAGATCGTCCGGGCCGCCTTGATGGCTTCCTGGAAGTTGACCAGCCGGGTGGCGATGTTGCCCATCTTCAGGTTGATGTCGGCCTGCTTGGCGTTGAACGCGCTGGCGCCGATACCCTTCCAAGCGCCTTCCAGGCTGTCGATCGTCGCCTGGAGCGTCTTCAGCTGACCCTTCACGGAGTCGAACCGCTTGGTGAGCTCGCCCTCGAGCTTGAGCAGCATTTCATCTGAAAGCTTCTGATCTGCCATGGTGCTGGCTTCCTTCCTGGTGCTCTTGTTCGGTCCAGCGTTACCGCCGGGGGTGCATATGAGGAACTACGGTCAGTCAGGCGGTACGGCGCTTGCGGACAAGCGCGAAAGCGCCGCCGCCAAGTACGAGCACTACTGCCACTCCGCCGAGGATCAGGCCCAGTTGACTGCTGTCGTCCTTCTCAGTGCTGGAGCCTGCCATGGCCGCGTCCTCAGCCTTGTCCTTCTTCTCAGGCTGTGACGAAGCTGATGCGGAGGGGGCCGCTGATCCCGCGGAACCGGACGTCTTCTCCTTGGTTAGAGGACTGATGTCCGCCTCCCCCGGATTGCCCGTGCCCTTGAGGATGTTGACGGCCGGGCGAATGATGCCGTGGCCGAGGTAGTTGCTGAGCGTGCCCTTTTCCCAGTCACCACGCCCAGCGGTGTCGAAGAGGACGTTGAGAACCTGGTTGGCGGTCCATTCCGGGTGGGCGGACCAGATCAGGGCGGCGGCGGCTGATGTGATGGCCGTGGCAGCGCTGGTTCCGCCATTTCCCTGGCAATAACGCTCAAAGGTCTCATCGCACCAGAACGGGAGATCGTCACCAGGCGCGGCAATGTCTACGAAATCACCGTGCTGAGAGGTATCGGATACCTTGCCCTGTTTGTCGGTAGCGCCAACACCCACGACTTCCGGGTAGGCTGCCGGATAGATCGCCTTGTTGCCCTTCTCCGCTTCATTGCCCACGGCGGCGAAGAACAACTTGCCCTTACTCTGCGCGTATTTTACCGCTTCAATCTCTCGATCCATTTTGAATTCACTGCCGAACGACATGCTGATGATCTGAGCATCACTGTCAGCAGCAGCTCGAATCGAGTCCGCCGTATCGTACGCGTTCACTGAGTTCTTATCCTGAAACTCAGTGTTGGCAACTCTCATCGGGATGATCTTCACCCCTGGAGCAAGGCCCTGCAAGCCTCCACCCTTGCCCGTACCGGCGATCAACTCGGCCATGGTGGTTCCATGTCCGTCGTAGTCGTCGGTTTCATCGCCGTCGGCGTTCGTAGCATCAAGCCCCTTGAGGACCTGCCCCTCCAACGACGGTGTCGACGAGTTGACGCCGGTGTCGATGACAGCGACCTTGATGCCTTCCCCCGTGGCCGTCTTCCACATTTCTTCGGCATGCATGGGTTCGAGGTACCACTGCTTCGACTGCGTGTCCGCAGCGACCGCAGAGGGAGCAGCCCCCGCAAACCCCACACTAGAGGCAGCGGCCACGGCCATTGTGCCGAGCAGGCGCCCTCTCAATCCGAGAGATGTACGACGCTTCCGGGTCTGGCTCATTCCTGCTGTCATCCTGACTTCCGAACCTTCCCTGTACCTACTCGATCACCGGCGGTGCGACTCCACGCCGGCCGGCCTCCCACGTCTCTCTGTCTTCTGTCAGGTAGTCGGGGCGCTGCGTACCCTCATCCTGGTCTTCGTCTCCGGAGTCCTTGCGACCCGCAGGGCCACGCACAAGACCCGCACCGCCCGCGGTGAAGCCCTTCCCGCCGGCACCGGCCCCCGCACCGCGGGGTGTACCGACAACACCGTTTGTGCTGGGAGTGCCTCGCCCACCGGGCTTGGACGCACCGTTCGTTGCATTGGATCCGACGACACCCCGCTGACCGAATGTGCCAGCCGGGCCGCCCGTTCGTGACGCGCCCCCGGCTCCGATCACCGCGCCGCGCGGGACGCCACCACGAGCTCCCCCACTTGTACCCGCACCAGGGGCGGCGCGCTGCGGGGTGCCGCCCACGATGCCGTTCGCGCGGCCTGCGCGCGGGCCGGTAGAACCGGACGTTGGGTGGCCTGCAGCCATGGGCCTGCCGCCGGTAATGCCGGAGCGACCAGCGGTGGGAGACTGCGGCCCGGAACCTCCACGTCCTGTCCCTGAAGCCGAGCCCCCACTCATGGGCGAAGGACGTCCCACAGGGGGTCCGGAGCGGCCGTTCGCAGTGGAGCCGCCCCCCGTGGGGCCACTCGTTCTGGCAGCGCCACTCCCTGTCTGGCCAACAGCTCTGGGCGCGCCTGTTGGTCCCTGGAGTCCTCTCGAGCTGGCTGTCACGGGGTTCACGAAGCCGGTCGCCAGGGGCGGATTCGTCCCCCCCGTTACGGCAGGACTCGTAGTCGGTTGCGTCGAAGGTGTATTTGGAGCGGTCACCGGGGCCGGCGGAGTGGCAACGCTATTGATCTCTGTTGACGTGCTCCTGTCCGGGACAGGTGCCACCGCAACGGGTGCCTCAAAGCCATTGCCGCTTGCGGCTGACCCCTGGCTACCAGTCACCGCGTGCCGCGTAACACCCTCGGCGCCCCCGCTGCCCGACGACTCGGAACCTGACGACGAAGAGGAGCCCGGCTCCTCCAGTCCGCCCCTATCTTCCGACGGCCGCGGCATCGCCACATCGAGCTTCTTCTCGAACCGCGGCGGCTCCTGCGCCGCCAGCGTCTCCTCGGAGACCGCGTAATACGAAGCCAGCCGGTTCGCCTGGTTGATGGCCTCCTGGCGGTCCTTCTCGACCTTCACCGCCGCCGCGTACTCCGCGTTGCCCTCGACCCGCTTCGGGGCCTCGACCTCGTCGGGGGACTTACGGCTCAGGCGGGTGTCGCGGGGAGGGAGGGAGTTGCGGACCGAGGCGAGGCCCGTGCCCGCGACGGTGATCTGCGTCCCTGCCGTGTCCGCGAAGTCACTCAGCTTCTCGGCATGTGTGGCCAGGCCGTTGCCCCAGTCACGAAAGGCTCTTTCCGACTCGCCCTCCCAGTCGACTGCCTTGATGGAGTCCTTCAGTTCCTGCGCCGCGACCTTGAGCGCGTCCCTGGCCTTCCAGAGCGCACCCCCCGCCTCCTCGAGCTGCTCCGGATTGGAGTTCTCGATCAGGTCGATCATCGCGTTGAGCTCGTGGCCCTCGAAGGAAGTCCGTCCCGCGGAACCCGAGCCCCCGAAACTGAACACGTCCTGCACCACACGGGTGACGTCCGTGACGAGCAGTTGCCCGTTGACACGTCCCTCGTCCTGCTTCTGCTGTTCGGCGGGAGTCAGTTCCGGCTGCTTGTCGTCGCTCATCAGCTATCACCCAAGTCGTCGTAGGCAGAGCCGGTCTTGCTGTCGGAACGCGGCTGCTCAGGCTTGGCCGTCTTCTCGGCCTGCGCCTTCTCGCGCTCCGTGTCCAGACGGGTCTGGATCTCGTGGAAGTGCCGCCGCGTGTCGTCGTCCACGTTGTCGAAGCCGACGGCCGCCGCGTGCACTCCGAGGTTCAGGTACTCGATCTGGTCGCCCAGCGACTTCGAAAGCGTGACTAGCGACTCGTGGACACGGTTGTACTGGGTGTAGAGCCCATCCGCTTCCGCGAAGCACGCATTCTGGCCACTCAAGGAGGAACGCGACACCGTCTGTGCCGCGACCTTCGACTTGCCGGCCGGTGAACTCTCGAGGTCTGCCAGCAACGCGTTGACGCTCTTCTGGAACTTCTCCAGGGCGCCTACACCCTTCCGGAGGTTCCCTTTTCCTTCGGTCACGTTGCTGCCCTTCCCCGATTCCCCGTTTGCACAGTCCGTTTCGCGTTGCTATCGCACCCGCGTGAACAGCACTGGCCCCATAACATCACTCTAGCCAATGGCACTGACATGACCAACTGTCTTGTCCATCACGTGACTTCCGGAAGCCACTCACCGTCCGGACGCCATGAACCGCTCGGTCGTCATGAACCGCTCGGTCGACCCAGCCGCCTCTGCCTGTCGCGCACGGCCACGGCCGCACCCGCGATGGCGGCGACCAGGACTCCCCCGCCCACCACGACGTACGTCGCGAGCCGGGCGTTGCGTTCGTCCGCGGTCTCGCCCAGGTGGATCGCGGCGGGGACCGGTGCCTCGCCCTTGCTCACGCCCTCGTTTGCCACCGGCTTCTCGATGGGCTTGTCGTCCTCGGTCAAGGCGCGCACCGGGTCGATGACGCCCCATCCGACCAGCCGGTCGCGGCCCGCGACCGAGCGTTCCGCCGTCTGCTCGATCTGGGCGACGATCTGCTCCTGCGTCCAGTCCTTGTGCTTGGCCTTGATGAGGGCCGCGACTCCCGCGACGTACGGGGCCGAGAAGCTGGTCCCGTTGTCGGAGCAGTGTCCCCCGCCGGGAACCGTGGAGATCATGTCCACGCCAGGAGCCGCGACGCCCACGTCGCCTGACTGGGAGAAGGCCGCGCGTTCGTTGTTGCGGTCCGACGCGCCCACGGACAGGACACCCTCGTACGAGGCCGGATAGGTCTTCTTGACGTTGCCGCCCAGCCCGTCGTTGCCGGCGGAGGCGACGATCACGATCTCCTTGGCCAGGGCGGCGTCCACCGCCTGCTCCAGGAGGGCCGTGGGCTTGACCGCGTCGGCCGTGTCCTGGGAGATGTTGATGACGTTCGCCCTGCCCTGCCCGGCGGCGTAGTTGATGGCGTCTGCCAGCGTCTCCGCTGTCCCGTGGCCCTCGGCGTCGTTCTGCTGGATGGGGATGATCGTCGCGTCGGGAGCGAGGCCGGTGAAGCCGGTGCCCTTCGCCTCGCGCGCGGCGATGATGCCGGCGACCTTGGTGCCGTGGCCAACCACGTCGGTGGTGCCGTTCTCCTTGCCGCGCTCGATCTTGTTGCCGCTCTCGTCCTTGAGGTTCTTCGGCAGGTAGTTGCGGCCGCTCCCGGCATCCACGGCCTTCGTGAGCTGTGGGTTCTTGATGTCGACACCGGTGTCGATGACCGCCACCCGTACGCCCTTGCCGGTGGACTGCTCCCACAGTTCGTCCAGCAGCACACGTTGGAGTGCCCAGGGCCGGCCCGTGTACATCTTCGATTCCGGGCCGAAGGTGCACTGGGTGGAGTCGTCCGCGGCTGCGGGCAGCACCGGCATCGTGACGAGGAGGACGGCGGTGGCCGCCCCGGTCGTCAGCAGGCGCCGGCTGAAAGAGCGGAGAGAGGAGTTCGTGGTCACGTGGTCGCTCCTCACGAACCCTGCGGCTGGCGCGCGGCGCCGGTCGACAGGCGGGGGCCCGTCGGCAGGAAGGCGGACCAGGCGGCGGGGACGGGCGCGGGATCGACGTCCTTGTACCCGAGTTGGCTCTGCGCCTGCTGTGCCTCCTGTTGCCTCTGCTCCCGCTCCTCCTTCGTGCCGGATTCACCGATGCCGGAGTCGTCCTGCACGCTGTCGCCGTTGGACTGCATGGCATAGCGCAGACCGGTGTCCGTCACCAGGAAGAGAGGACCGGACTCCGGGCTGGCGCCCTTGAACTGCCGGAAGAGCTGGCCGGATCCAGGTGTGACGTAGGCGCTGCTGGAGCCGGTGGGGAGGGTGGCGGGAAAGCCCGTGCCGGCCCAGGTGCTGAGCGTGCTGGCGCCGCCCTTGTCCGAGACGCCGCGCAGGACGTTGCACACGGTGTTGCGGCTTCCGCTCGACGTGCTCGCGGAGTTGACGGTCGTCGGCGCGTTCGCCGGCCAGTCCGCCTCCTGCCCGAACGCCTTACCGGGCTCGAACGCTCCGGCGCTGACGTCCTTCGCCTTGCCGTCCTGATCGAGGTTCACCAGTGCGCGGCTGCTGAGCAGGAGTTTGGCGACGAAGTCGGAGACCGGGGCGACCCGGCCCGGCAGGACCACGTACTGCTGGGTCCTGGTGCCGGAGCTCGCCGCGAGGACCATGCCCACCTTGTTGTCCTCGGGCTGAAGCTTCCCCGAAACACCCGCGTCGGTACCGGGAGTTCCCTCGATGGCCGGGAAGGTGACCTCGTCCCCCATGTGCAGCGTCGCGAGCCAGTCGGCGGACACCCGCTGAGGGGCACGTCCCCCGTCGACCAGGGTGCGCAGCAGCAGTTCGTCGTTCCCCACCGCGTACGCCTTGCCCGTGGCGTCCACGATGTAGCGGGTGCTTTCCGGTCCAGGGCCCTCGACGTACATCACCTCGCCGCCCTGCAACTTGCTCGCGCCTTCGGTCTTCTTCTGCTCACGCTCCGCGAAGACGAACGCAGCCTTCTGGATGGCCCTGCCGCCCTCTCCGGGCCGCTCGCAGACCGCCCACCGCTTCGTGGAGCCGGCTTCGGCCTTGTCGGGCAGACGGTCCGGGGCGTACGGGATGCCGAGCGTCGCGCCGTGCGGGATCTTTCCGCTGTCGAGGACCGATTCGTCGACGTTGATGACCTTGCCCTTGTCCGGGGCGAGGAGGAGCTTGGCGCTGGACATGTTCAGCACCGGGTGGAGCTGCGTCTTGCCGTCGGTCTTCAAAACCACGTACCTGGTGGTGGACTTGCTGGCGATGATGACGTTCTCGTAGGGGGTGTCCCACTTCTGGGGTGCCACGGGCTTGAACATCCCCCAGGCTCCGAACACCGCCAGGACGACCACGCCGACGATCGCTCCGGGCACCACGGCGCGAAGAGGTCGTGGCGCGCCCTCTTCGGAACCGGAAGGGTGGGGCTGCAGGAACTGTGCGACCAACCTCCGCTTCGCGAAGGTGTAGGCATTGAGTTCGTCCCGCCGTGATGCCATGTGCGCGCTGCCCCTTCTCCCCAGTGGGCGACCAGGTTCCCACACCCTCCGCGGGCCGCTGCCCCCGACCGGGACCCCTACTATGCCTGTTGGCACTTGGCTCTCACCGCTCAGGTAGGGTGATCGCCCGATCAACGCCCGTAAAAAAAACGGTGAATACGGACACGAGGGGGCAACGCGGCGATGGGTGCAGCGACGGGGGAGCGCACGAGGCGGTCCGCCCACCGAACGCCAGGCCCTTCCCGGCGGCAACGCAGCAACGGGTCGGACGGCACAGCTCCCCATCAGTCGGCGGACGCCCCTGCGGCGACCACTCTCCATTCGATCTCCAGGACCGGCCGAGTCGGACCCGCGCTGCGGCAGATGGTGCTCGTCGAGGCGGCCCTGGCAGTCGCCGTGGTGGGTGCCGCGCTCGGTGGTGCGTGGATGATCCCCGCCGGTGTGATCGCCTCCCTGCTGATTCTCCTCGCGGTGGTACGCCGCCGGGGCCGGGCCGTGCAGGACTGGCTGTCGACCGTGTCGTCCCTCCGCCGTCGCAAGCGGACCGCCGAGGCGCCCCCCGCCGAGACGGAGCCGCAACTGGCCCCGGTGGCGGAGAACGTGCCGGGATTCGCTCCGTACATCTATGTGGACGGCGCCCGCCGCACGGTGGGCATGGTCGGGGACGGCACGTTCCTGACCGCGGTCGTACGGGTCGAGGCGAGCGGTGAGTCGCTCCGCCAGGCAATGGGGGCACGGGCGCTTCCGCTGTCGCTCCTGGGTGACGCGCTCGCGGTGGACGACATCGTGCTGGAGTCCGCGCAGCTCGTGCAGCAGGTACGGCCCGCTCCCGCGCCGCATCTGCCGGAGCGGTCGGTTGCCCGGCTGTCGTACGCCCCCCTCCAGGACCGGACCGGGGCGCCCGCACTGCGGATGACCTGGGTGGCCGTCAAGCTGGATCCGGAGCTGTGCCGTGAGGCCGTGGACGCCCGTGGCGGCGGCATCGGAGGGGCTCAGCGCTGCCTGGTGCGGGTCGCGGACCATGTGGCGAGCAGGATCACGGGCGCGGGGTTCCGCGCCGCGGTGCTGGACCAGGACGAGCTGAACTCCGCCGTGGCGACGTCCGCGTGTGCCAACCCCATCCTGTCGGCACGTGCCGGACGCCCGGACGCCGCGCCGCAGCGGCGGACGACGGAGACGACGCGGGTCTGGCGCTGCGACGACCGCTGGCACACCACCTACGCGGTGGACCGCTGGCCCGAGCTGGGCCGGGGAGCCACTCCCCTCCCGCGGCTGGTCGCGCTGCTGACCTCGGTCCCCGCGTACGCGACGACGTTCAGCCTGACGGTGCGCCGCGGTGCGCACCAGGGTCACATGTCCGTGCGCGGACACGTACGGATCACCGGCGGCTCCGACACCGAACTGGTCGGAGTACGAAGGACATTGGAGCAGGCGGCACGGCACGCCGAGGTCGGCCTCGTACGGCTGGACCGCGAGCAGCTGCCGGGTGTCCTGGCCACGCTCCCGCTGGGAGGCGCGCAGTGACGAAGCACATCGCTCCGAGGCGGGGGCTGCTGGGCCCCCGCCATGCCGGCCACACCCTGGCCGCGGACCACCTGGGCGCGCTGTCGCTGCCGGTGGGGGACGACGGCGTGATCATCGGCGACGACGCCGAAGGACGCCCGCAGATGATCGGGTTCCACCGGCCTGCGCCGTACGACGTCCTGTTGATCGGGGGCCTGTGGACCGCGCAGGTACTGGCCCTGCGCGCGGCGGGTACCGGTGCGCGGGTGGCGGTCGAGACGGGCCGCACCCAGGCGTGGACCACGCTGGCCCAGGCCGCGGGCGCCGGCCTCGAGTGCATCTCGCTCCACGATGTGGGCCGGGTCCCGCCGACCGGAGCGACCGTCGGCAGCCCGGTGGTGGTGGTGCGCGACTGCGGCATGCGTCCGCCCCGCGGCCGGGTGGTGTCCTCGCCGTGGCAGTCGGTGCTGACACTGCTGCCCTATCTGAGCCCGGTGGCGCCCAGGTTGATGCGGGCGGCGACGCTGGTCGGTATTCAGCGGGTCTCGCCCGCCGAGGCGGAGCAGATCGGCAGGATCCTGGGGCTCGCACGTACCGAGAGCGAGGCCCTGCCCACCCTGGCGGACGGTGTCACGCTCTGGGTGGCGGGCCGGGAACGCCACTGGGTGATGACCAGCGCGACGGATGTCGAGACCGGACTGCTCGGTACCGCCCGCAGGATGGACTGAATCCCCGTTTGCTCCCCGGACCCGCCGCTTTTCAGGATCATGGCGAGGGAACGGATCGGTTCGACCGAAGGGACGTGCGCATGGGCACCCAGCAGGAAAAGGACGAGCTCTACGCTCTCGACATCTCGGATGTGGAGTGGCTGAGCGCACCCGGTACGGAGAACGTCGAGGAACGGGTCGAGATCGCCCACCTCCCCGATGGTGCGGTCGCCATGCGCTCGTCCCTTGATCCGGAGACCGTGCTGCGTTACACGGAGGCCGAGTGGCGCGCGTTCGTGCTGGGCGCGCGGGACGGCGAGTTCGACCTCCGGTAGGCAACTGCACGGTGGCGGAGGGCGGCTGTCCGGGACTGCCGCCCTCTCACTGTGTCCGGCCACGTCCCGGTGTGCGACGAATAGCCCACTTCTGCATGTTCCGCCGCACTCGTCTCCATGTTCCGCCGCGCACGCTTCGCTCCGGGACCGCGCGTGACCTACGGGACAGTTGCCGCGGGCGATACGGCCTGCCGTAGTGCGCCCCATGGCGATTAGGGTGGGTAGGGGCGCGGCAGAGGAACCTGCGGGCAGGCACTGCGCGTCGCAAGGGGGAGAGCCGGGCGGACCGGACGACGGGAACGGTCGCCCCCACCCACCACGGCACAAGGGTGCTCGACCACACCAGGAGGCAAAGTGAACGGCGATCGGGACGAGATCAGCGGGGGATGGAACACGCCCGTCGACGAGTCGTCCGACGCGGATCCCGCCGAGATGACGGGTGAGTTCACCATCGACTACACCCCGCCCGCCTGGTACACGCAGAACGCGCCGGGTGACTCGTCGGGAGGAGCGGGGTCGCACCTGGCACCGCCTCCGCCGCCGCAGGGGGCGCCGTTGCCCGTACCGGGGCCGCCGGCCTCCGGCGGATTCGAGACCGGCTGGCGGCCGGCTCCGGCAGCGCCGTCCGAAGCGGCGTCGGACTCCTCGTCCGAGCCGCCCCCGCCCTCCTTCGAGCCCACTCCCCCGCCGCCGCCTTCGGCTTCCCCTGTGCCCGGCTCCGAGGAGCCGGACGCCGGGAACGACGCATCGGGTCCGTTCGGTGGCGGCGATGTGGAGAGCGGCGCGACCATGCGGTTCTCACCGGCCGCGCTGAAGCAGGAGATCGCCGAGCGCGAGGCGGCCAAGGCCGAGGCCGGGGCCGGGTCGGCGGAACCCGGTTCCGACTTTTCCGCCTTGCCGACGCCGCCGGTCGACCCGTCCGAGGACGAGGGCAAGGGCAAGGGCGAGGGCGAAGGCAAGGGCGAGGACCCGGCCGGTCCGGTGAGCGAAGAGGACTCCGAGGACGGCGACGGGCTCGCCGCGCCGGAGTCGGACCAGGCGCGGGAACCCGTGCGGGCAGCTGACGACGAGCCGGAGACGGACGACGGCCTGACCGACGAGCCCGTGGGCTCCGTGACGGACGCGGCCCCCCAGGACGCGGCGCCGACCGCCGACGCGTCCCCCGCCGACGCGCCCCAGGGCGCCGCTCCGTCGAACGCACCGGCCCCGTGGTCTCCGGCGCCGCCCTCACAGGGCGCGCTTCCGCCGCTGCCGCCCGCCTTCCAGCCGGCCGCGCCGCAGCCGAGCGCACCTCAGCCCGTGCCGCAGTGGCCCGCGCAGCAGCCCGCTCAGGCCGCCGAGGCCCCGGGCGGCTACGGATTCCCGCAGCCCCCCACGCCGCCGCCCGCGCAGCCGTCTCCGCCGGCGCCCCAGCAGCCGGTCCAGCCCAACGCGCCCGCACCGCAAGGAGGTTACGGGTTCCCGCAGGCACCGCAGCAGGGCGGTTACGGGTTCCCCCAGGCACCCCAGCAGGGGGATTACGGATTCCCCCAGGCACCCCAGCAGGGGGGTTACGGATTCCCCCAGGCACCGCAGCCGCAACTGCCGGCCCAGGGCTCGCCCCAACTTCCCCCGGCGGCACAGCCTCAGGGCGGGTACGGGTTCCCTGCTCCGCAGACCGGCCAGCCGCCGCAGTTCCCCGCGCAGGGGGCCCCGCTCCCTCCGCAGATCCCTCAGCAGTCGGCCCATGGCACGCCGAACCTGCCCGCGCCGCAGCAGCCGCAGCAGCCCGAGGCCTACCAGCCGCAGCCGCCCGCACCCCAGGCCCCGCCCGTCGACCCCCGCACCGGGTCCGCCTGGCCGACGCCGGTCACCCATGACCAGCGCGAGCGCTCCGTGCCGGGCGCCCCGCTCGGTTACACGGCCGCCGTGGAGCTGTCCTCGGACCGGCTGGTCCGGGGCAAGCAGAAGGCCAAGAGCAGCCGCACGCCTTCCCCTGCCTCCCGCTTCAAGCTGGGCGGGAAGAAGGAGGAGATCGAGCGGCAGCGCAAGCTGGACCTGATCCGCACGCCGGTGCTGTCGTGCTACCGGATCGCGGTCATCAGCCTCAAGGGCGGGGTGGGCAAGACCACGACGACCACCGCGCTCGGCTCGACCCTGGCCACCGAGCGGCAGGACAAGATCCTCGCCATCGACGCCAACCCGGACGCCGGCACGCTCGGCCGACGGGTGCGCCGCGAGACCGGTGCCACCATCCGCGACCTGGTCCAGGCGATCCCGTACCTCAACTCGTACATGGACATCCGCCGCTTCACCTCGCAGGCGCCCTCCGGTCTGGAGATCCTCGCCAACGACGTGGACCCTGCCGTCTCCACGGCCTTCAACGACGAGGACTACCGCCGGGCGATCGACGTCCTGGGCAAGCAGTACCCGATCATCCTCACCGACTCGGGCACCGGCCTGCTCTACAGCGCGATGCGGGGTGTGCTGGACCTCGCCGACCAGCTGATCATCATCTCGACGCCGTCCGTCGACGGCGCGTCCAGTGCGTCCACCACGCTGGACTGGCTGTCGGCGCACGGCTACGCGGAACTGGTGCAGCGTTCGCTGACAGTCATCTCGGGTGTCCGCGAGACCGGGAAGATGATCAAGGTCGACGACATCGTGCAGCACTTCGAGACCCGCTGCCGCGGCGTGGTGGTCGTACCGTTCGACGAGCACCTTTCGGCGGGTGCCGAGGTCGACCTCGACATGATGCGCCCGAAGACCCGCGAGGCCTACTTCAACCTCTCCGCGCTCGTCGCGGAGGACTTCCAGCGGGCCCAGCAGCAGCAGGGGCTGTGGACGGCGGACGGCAGCAATCCGCCGCCGCAGTTCGCCCCGCCGATGCCGGGACAGCAGACACCCGGTCAGCAGGTGCCCGGCCAGCAGCAGTACGCGCCTCAGCCCGGTCAGCCGTACCCGGGACAGCAGTACCCCGGGCAGCCGTACCCCGCGCAGCCGCAGCAGCCGTACCCACCCCAGCAGCCGTACGGGGGACAACAGCCTTACGGCGGGCAGCAGCCGTACGGGGGACAGCAGCAGCCGCCCCAGCAGGCCGCCGCGCCGCAGCAGCCGTACCAGCCGCACCCCGGCCCGGGCGCGCAGAACAACGCCTGGCAGCAGTCGCCGCCCTCCCAGGCGCAGCCCGGCGGGAGTCCGGCCGGACCGCCTCAGCCGCCCGCGCAACACGATGGCCAGGCACATCAGTCCGGACAGCCCGAACTGCAAGGCCCCGTTCCGCCTGCGGGCTGGCAGCAGTACCCCCCGCAGCCGCCGCCGGCGCCTCAGCAGTAAGGCAGTAGAGGTCTAAACCAATGAGGGCCCGCACCGTTCACACGGTGCGGGCCCTCATCGCATTCCCGCAGACCACACGCGGTTTGGCGGACCGTTGACGCGACTCGACCGCCGCTGATAAACCTTCGCTTCACCAGCTGGCGAACCAGAGATCTGCCCGCCTTCACCGTGCGAGTCATGACGCGAGGTCCACGTCCATGGTCACAAGATTCCCACCACGTCCCTCCCGCCCACGCGGCCGTCTGCGTATCCTTCTCGCCTCCGGAGCCGCCGCCTTGGCGCTGGCCGCCGGATCGGTCGTCCCCGGAAATCCGCTCGGCCCCGCCCCGCAGGAGGCGCAGGCGGCCGACGGGAAGTCGACCCTCACGGTCGCGGTCGCGCAGAGCGTCGACTCCCTGAGCCCGTTCCTCGCGCAGCGGCTGCTCTCGACGAGCATCCACCGCCTGATGTACGACTACCTCACCAACTACGACGCCAAGGACAACCACACGATCCCCGGCCTCGCCACCGAGTGGGAGACCTCGGCGGACAAGCTGACGTGGACGTACACCATCCGGGACGACTCGAAGTGGTCGGACGGCGAGAAGGCGACCGCCGAGGACGCGGCGTGGACCTTCAACAAGATGATGACCGACGAGGGCGCCGCCACCTCGAACGGCAGCTTCGTCGGCAACTTCAAGAAGGTGACCGCAACCGGCCCGGACAAGCTGGTCATAGAGCTGAAGCAGCCTCAGGCCACGATGACGGCACTGGATGTGCCCATCGTCCCCAAGCACGTCTGGGAGAAGGTCGGCGACTTCTCGAAGTTCAACAACGACACGAAGTTCCCGATCGTCGGCAACGGGCCCTTCATCCTGACGGACTACAAGGTCGACAGCTACGTGAAGCTGAAGGCCAACAAGGACTTCTGGCGGGGCGCCCCCAAGTTCGACGAGCTCGTCTTCCGTTACTACAAGGACCAGGACGCAGCCGTCGCCGCCCTCCGAAAGGGTGAAGTTTCCTTTGTCGCCGGAAGCCCGAGTCTGACCCCCGCGCAGGCCGCGTCGCTGAAGACCACCGCCGACATCAAGGTGAACGACGCCCCGGGCCGGCGCTTCTACGCGCTGGCCACCAACCCGGGCGCGCAGACCAAGGACGGCAAGAAGTTCGGCGACGGGCACGCGGCACTGCTGGACCAGAAGGTCCGTCAGGCGCTGTTCATGGCCGTGGACCGCAAGACCATCATCGACAAGGTCTTCCAGGGCTACGCCATAGAGGGCGAGGGCTACATCCCGCCGCGCTACGGCTCGTACTTCTGGAAGCCGTCGGCCGAGCAGAAGCTCGCCTACGACCCGGCGAAGGCCGCCGCCCTCCTCGACGAGGCGGGCTACAAGAAGAACAGCGCCGGCAAGCGGACCGGCAAGGACGGCAAGCCGCTCGACTTCCGCATCCTGTGCCACGCCACCGACCCGAACGACAAGGCCATCGGCAAGTACCTCCAGGAGTGGTGGGGCGAGCTGGGCGTCGGTCTGAAGGTCGACTGCCTCGACAACGTCTCCGACCCCTGGTACGCCGGTGAGTACGACCTCGCCTTCGACGGCTGGTCCGTCAACCCGGACCCCGACTTCGTCATGTCGATCCACACCTGTGCCGCACTGCCGGCCAAGGCGAAGGAGTCCGCGGCGACCGACAACTTCATCTGCGACAAGCAGTACGACGAGCTCTACGCGAAGCAGCTGGCGGAGTACGACCCCGCCAAACGGGCCGACCTCGTGAAGCAGATGGAGTCGCGGCTGTACGACATGGGGTACATGAACGTCATGGCGTACCCGAATGCCGTCGAGGCCTACCGCACCGACCAGATCAAGTCCATCACGACCATGCCCTCGGACGCGGGCAACATCTACGGTCAGGACGGTTACT
This sequence comes from Streptomyces sp. NPDC060209, assembly GCF_042728155.1. Taxonomy (NCBI): domain Bacteria; kingdom Bacillati; phylum Actinomycetota; class Actinomycetes; order Kitasatosporales; family Streptomycetaceae; genus Streptomyces; species Streptomyces sp. NPDC060209. The sequence goes on along the minus strand of NZ_JBHWZS010000055.1, from coordinate 19,475 downwards.
GGAGCTGGTGGTCGGCGGTCCCGGCCGCCGGTGCGTCGGGCGATTCGTCCGGCGACAGCGGCAGCTCCACCGGAGTCCTCATCGGTGTCGGTGTCGCCGTAGTCGTCCTCGCCGGTGGCGGACTGCTGTTCGCCATGCGTCGTCGTTCCACCGCGGAAGACCGTGAATAGTCCATGAGCACAGAAAGCACTCCCGCGCTCGTGAAGGGCGCGGCGGGCTTGGACGCTGTGCAGACCGACGGCCCGGCTCCGGCCGGGCCGTCGGCCCGCAGTCCACGCGCCCGCAGCACGACCGCGTATCTCCGCTACACGGCGGGCAAGCTGGCCGGTGCGGCCGTCTCGCTGTTCGCCGTGCTCGTCACCAGCTTCTTCCTGTTCCGCCTGATCCCCGGCGACCCGGTCAAGCAGATGACCGGCGGCCGGCAGGTGTCGACCGAGCAGATCGCCGCGATGCGCAAGGAGTTCGGCCTGGACCTGCCGCTCTGGCAGCAGTTCACCGAATACTGCGGAAAGGCCCTGACCGGGGACTTCGGCACGTCTTACCAGTTCCGCGCCCCCGTCATGGACAAGATCACCGAGGCACTGCCCGCGACGCTCCTGCTCACCGGCACGGCGTTCGTGATCTACACGGTGATCGGCATCTGGCTGGGCGCCAGGTCCGCCTGGCGCAACGGCTCGGCAGGCGACCGCTTCCACACGGCATTCGCCCTGACGCTGTACTCGGTGCCCTCGTTCTGGCTCGGCCTGCTCCTGATCGTCACCCTGTCGGTCGGCATCGGCCCCATCCCCGGCATGTTCCCGACCGGGGGCATGGAGTCCGGCAGCGAGAGCGGCTTCGCCTACGTCCTCGACGTGGCCCACCACCTCGTGCTGCCGGTCATCACCCTCGTCGCCGTCGAATACGCGCGCACCCTGCTGGTGATGCGCTCCTCGCTGCTCGACGAGATGGGCAGCGACTATCTGACGACGGCTCGCGCGAAGGGGCTGCGCGACGACCTGGTACGCCGCCGGCACGCCGTCCCGAACGCGATGCTGCCGACGGTGACGCTTCTCTTCGTCAACCTGGGCAACACGGTGGCGGGCGCCATCCTGGTGGAGACGGTGTTCTCCTGGCCCGGCCTGGGCGGACTGTTCTACCAGGCGCTGAGCGTGCCCGATCTGCCACTGGTGCAGGCGCTGTTCTTCATCTTCGCCGCCGCGGTGATCCTGATGAACACGCTCGCCGATGTGATCTATCCGCTCCTCGATCCCCGGGTGGGCCGATGACGACCACGACCGACGCCGCGCGGGCCATCAGCCCGCGTGCGCTGACCTGGACCCGCCGGCGACAGGCCGCTGCCCGATTCTGGCAGCAGTACCGCGGCCACCGGGCCGGCCTCATCGGCCTCGCCGTGCTCGCGGTGATCGCCCTGACCGCGCTGGCCGCCCCGCTGCTGGTCGGCGCGGACTCGCAGAGCGTCACCGCCGCGCCGGGCGGCCCGCTGGAGTCGCCGAGCGCGGAGTTCCCCCTCGGCACCGACCAGTTCGGCCGCAGCCTGCTCGCCCTTCTGGTGTGGGGGACCCGGGTGTCGCTGACCGTCGGCCTGATGGCCGCGTTCCTCTCGGTGGCCATCGGGACCCTGGTGGGCATCACGGCCGGTCACTTCAAGGGCTGGTACGGCAATGTCGTCATGCGGATCACCGACTGGTTCCTGGTGATGCCGACGCTGGTGCTCGCCATCGCGCTGGCCACCGTGCTCTCGCGGTCGCTCTGGACGACGGTCCTCGCCATCGGCGTGACGACCTGGCCGACGACCGCGCGGCTCGTGCGCGCGCAGACGCTGTCCGTGGAGTCACGCCCGTACATCGAGCGCTCCAAGGCGCTCGGCGGCGGGCACGGCCACATCATGTCCCGCCATGTGCTGCCCAATGTGATGCCGCTGGTGCTCGCACAGACCACGCTGGTGATCTCCACCGCCATCCTCACCGAGGCGACCCTCGCCTTCCTCGGGCTGGGCGATCCCACGATCGTCTCCTGGGGCGGGCTGCTCCAGGACGCCCGTGAGGCCGGAGCGGTCAGCTCCGGCAACTGGTGGTACCTCGCTCCGCCCGGACTCGCCATCGCGGTCGTCGCCCTCGCGTTCACGCTGTGCGGCCGCACCATCGAGTCCGTGCTCAACCCCAAGCTGGGGGTGTCCCGTTGACCGCCGTGAAGACCGAGAGCGTTCCGAAGCCGGAGACCGGGCAGCCGTTGCTCGAAGTCCGGAATCTGCATGTCACCTACGGCTCCGGGGCCTCGGCCGTCCCCGCCGTGCGGGGTGTCGACCTACGGGTCGAGGCGGGCCGGAAGCTCGGCATCGCCGGGGAGTCCGGCTGCGGGAAGTCGACGCTGGCGCTGGCGCTCCTGCGGCTGCTGCCCGCGTCCGCGACCCTGAGCGGCGAGATCCTGCTGGACGGCGAGGACATCCTCACCATGAAGTGGGGGCGGCTGCGCGCCGTGCGGTGGGCGGGGGCCTCGATCGTCTTCCAGGGTGCGATGCACTCGCTGAACGCCGTGCACCGCATCGGGGACCAGATCGCCGAACCGATCCTGCTGCACAGCAAGGCGACCCCGGGCGCCGCGCGCAGGCGCGCCGGTGAACTGCTGGAGCAGGTGGGGCTTCCGGCGGCGCGCGCGGACGCCTATCCGCACGAGCTGTCCGGCGGTCAGCGCCAGCGCGTGATGATCGCCATGGCGCTGGCCTGCGATCCACGGCTGATCATCGCCGACGAACCCACCACCGCCCTCGATGTGATGATCCAGGCGCAGATCCTGCGGCTGATCGAACAGCTCGTCAGCGACCAGGACCTCGGCCTGATCATGATCAGCCACGACCTGGCGGTGCTCTCCGACACCTGTGACCGGCTGTCGGTGATGTACGCCGGCCGGGTCGTCGAGGAGGGCCCCGCCAAGCAGGTCTACGAGAACGCCAGGCACCCCTACGGCAGCGCCCTGTCGGCCGCCTTCCCGCGCATCGGCGACCTCTCGTCGCGGCATGCGCCGCGCGGCCTGCCGGGTGACCCGCCGGACCCGTCGGCGCTGCCCTCCGGCTGCACGTTCCATCCCCGCTGCACGGCGGCGCTGGACTCCTGCGCCACCGAGGACCAGGAACTGCGGGCCGCCGGTCCGTCCCGGCGGGCTGCCTGTGTGCTGGTGGAACCGGAAGCCACCGCGACGCCCGGTCCGCAGGACGGCGCAGAGGAAGCAAGGAGCACCTCATGACGACCACTCCCCCGGTTCCCCTGCTCAGCGCCCAGGCGCTGGAGGTCGCGTTCCCCGGGCGGCGCGGGGCGGCGACCGCGCGGGCTGTCGACGGGGTGGACCTCGACATCCGTCCCGGCGAGATCGTCGCCCTGGTCGGCGAGTCGGGCTGCGGCAAGACGACGCTGGCCCGCTCGCTGCTCGGCCTGGTGCCGCCCACGTCCGGCCGGGTCACGTTCGGCGGCAAGCCGCTGGACTACGCGGGCCGGGCGCTCAAGGCGTACCGCAAGCGGGTGCAGCTGGTGCTCCAGGACCCCAGCGGCTCCCTCAACCCACGCCACACGGTGTACGACGCGGTGGCGGAGGGCCTGCGTATCCACGGCTACGCGGGCGACGAGCGGGCGGCCGTGTCCGGGGCGCTGGCGCGTGCGGGGCTGCGGCCGCCGGAGCGCTTCTTCCTGCGCTATCCGCACGAGCTGTCCGGCGGTCAGCGCCAGCGCGTCGTGATCGCGGGCGCACTGGTCCTGGAGCCGGAACTCATCGTCGCGGACGAGCCGGTGGCCTCGCTCGACGCCTCCGTGCGCGGCGAGATCCTGGCGCTGCTGCTGCGGCTGCGCGACGAACTGGGTCTGTCCGCCCTGGTGGTGACGCACGATCTGGGGCTGGCCTGGAACATCGCGGACCGGGTGGCGGTGATGTATCTCGGCCGGATCGTGGAGACGGGTGACGTCGAGCAGATCCTCACGGCTCCCCGGCACCCGTACACCCAGGCGCTGCTGTCCGTGCTGCCGGAGGCGGACGGCGAGCCGGTGATCCTGACGGGCGAACCGCCGGACCCCTCGAAGATCCCGTCCGGCTGCCGCTTCCATGTCCGCTGCCAGGTCCTCGCCTCGGGCGAGGCGGAGCGGGCGGGCGTCGCGGACGCGTGCCGCACGAAGGATCTGCCGGTACTGGAGGGGGGCAGCCGGACCCAGGTCGCCTGCCACTGGGTGGAGGCCGGGGTGGGCGTCTCCTGAGGGCTGCCGCCGGACCGGTCAGGCCCTGGACTCCGGGGCGTGGTGGATCGCGCCCGTCAGCTCACCCAGCGGGCGCCCCGTGCCGCCCCAGCGGTGCTGGATGATCTCGGCGGCGATGGAGACGGCCGTCTCCTCCGGCGTGCGGGCTCCGAGGTCCAGGCCGACGGGTGAGGCGAGGCGGGCCAGTCCCGTCTCGTCCACCCCCGTCTCCCGCAGGCGGGCGAGCCGGTCGGCGTGGGTGCGCCGGCTGCCCATCACACCGATGTACGCGGCGGGTGTACGCAGCGCCGCGGCAAGCAGGGGCACATCGAACTTCGGGTCGTGGGTCAGCACGCAGACGACCGTGCGCGCGTCCACCGGGGTCGATTCCAGATAGGTGTGCGGCCAGGCGCAGACGACCTCGTCGGCCGTGGGAAAACGTTCTCGGGTGGCGAAGGCGGGACGGGCGTCGCACACCGTCACGCGGTAGCCGAGGAACGACCCGATCCTCGCGGTCGCCGCGGCGTGGTCGATGGCTCCGAAGACGAGCATCCGGGGCGCGGGGGCGTACGTCTGGACGAAGACGGTGACGTCCTGCATCCGGCGCTCGCCGTGGGCGCCGTACCGGGTGCTGCCGGTGACTCCCTGGGCGAGCAGCCCGCGCGCGTCGTCGGTGACGGCCGCGTCGAGCCCTTCGTCGCCGAGCGAACCTCTGACACGGCCGGCCAGGACCGTCCGGCGGGCGCCCCGCCTCGCCGCTCCGGACACCACGGTGGCGAGCGCGACGGGTTCCCCGGCGGCGATGGTGTCGACGAGCTCCAGCAGTCCGTCCCGGTCCGACGGTGCGACGAAGGGCTGCACCAGGACTTCGATCGTGCCGCCGCAGGTCAGCCCGGCGCCGAAGGCCTCGTCGTCGCTGATGCCGTACGTCCGCAGCTGCGTCTCGCCTGTGGTGAGGGTCTCGGTGGCGACCTCGTACACATCGCTCTCCACGCACCCCCCGGAGACGCTGCCCGCCACCACGCCCGTGGCGGTCACCGCCATCGCGGCGCCGGGGGCCCGAGGCGCACTGCCCCGCACCGCGACGACGGTGGCCAGGGCGAAGGGCGTACCGGCCGCGTGCCAGTCGCGCAGCTCCGACAGCAGCTCACGCACGTGCGGACTCCTCCCGGCCGGACAACTCCTGCCCCCGAGGATGCCCCGGTGCCGGGGTGCGCACCACAGGAGGGCGTCAGGCCCGGTCGTACGCCGCGATCAGCTCGCTGGACCGCTTCACATCTGCGGCCATCGCCACGAGCAGGTCGTCGATCGAATCGAACTTCAGCATGCCGCGTACGTAGGCCAGGAAGTCCACCGCCACGTGCAGCCCGTACAGGTCGAGGCCGACGCGGTCGATCGCGTACGCCTCGACGGTCCGCTCCGTGCCGTCGAACTGCGGGTTGGTGCCCACGGAGATCGCGGCGGGCATCGCCTCGCCGTTCACCGTGAGCCAGCCGGCGTAGACGCCGTCGGCGGGGATCGCGGTGTGCGGCAGGGTCTCCACGTTCGCCGTGGGGAAGCCGAGCTCACGGCCGCGCTGGGCGCCGCGCACCACGACGCCCTCGACGCGGTGCGGGCGTCCGAGGATCTCGGCGGCGCCTTCGACGTCGCCCTCGGCGATCAGTCGGCGGGTGAGCGTCGAGGAGAACGGCTCGCCGCCGCCCGCGTCTCCGCTCACGTAGAGGTCGATGACCTCGGTCAGGTAGTCGTATGTCGAGCCGAGCTCGGCGAGGAACGTGACGTTGCCCGCGGCCCGGTGTCCGAAACGGAAGTTGGGGCCTTCGATGACCAGCTTCGCGTGGAGCTTGTCGACGAGCACCTTCACGATGAAGTCGGCGGGCGAGAGCTGCGAGAACTCGGCGGTGAACGGCAGGATCAGCACCGCGTCCACACCGAGTCCGGCCATCAGCTCGGCACGCCGCTGGTGCGGTGCGAGCAGCGGCGGGTGTGTGCCGGGGCGGACGACCTCACTGGGGTGCGGGTCGAAGGTGACGACGACGGAGGCCACGCCGAGCTCGCGCGCCCGCTCCACGGCACGGCCGATGATCAGCTGGTGTCCGCGGTGCACCCCGTCGTAGGACCCGATGGTGACGACGCTGCGTCCCCAGCCCTCAGGGATGTCCTCCAAGCCACGCCAGCAGTGCACTCTGACCGCTCCTCGCCCGAACCTGTGTACGTGTGTCTGTCCATTACGCAGGTCTAAGACTGCCATGCTCACGTCCCGCGGCCTGCATCGGCATCGGGATCCCGGACCGTGACCCGTCCGGTGCCTCCATCGTCCGCCGCGCACCGGGGCCCACGACGGCGGCCCACTCCTGCGGGGCGTCCGCCAGCCACCCGGTGACGAGGGCCGCGAATCCGGGAACGTCCCGGGCGAGTTCGACCAGCCCGCGGTCGAAGCGGGCCGCGCCGTCGGCCGTCCGCACGAGGAGCATCCCGGTGCGGTGGACCAGAGCCCGCGTGCGGGCTTCGGGGCGGCGTCCGGAACCCACTGCGGCTGCCCGCAGGAGGGCGTCGAGGACCTCCGGGTCCCTGCCGGTGTCCTGCTCGAACTCCAGCAGAACCTCCAGCAGCTCGGCCCGCAGCGGCCTCGAAGCGGCGCTTCCCGGAGCGGCGAGCACCCGGGCCAGTGCGGCGCGTACGGACGGCGGCGCGGGGTGGTCCCGCAGCAGACCGGTCATCAGGGGCAGGAGCAGCGCCCGGGCGGCCGGACTGTGCTCCAGCCTGAGGTCCACGTAGGAGGCGGCCTGCGCCCCGGCGTCCTGGCCTGGACGGCTGCGGCTCTCGATGTAATGGCGTACGAGACCCGGGGCGTGCAGCGCCAGGGCGGGGGTGTCCAGGGCGGCGAGCTCCCGCAGCACGTCGTCGGCGGCCGCCCCGGGCAGCGAAAGGCGGGCGCGCAGCGCGGCGAGTACCGGCTCGGGGTGCTCGGGGAAGACCTCCGCGAGCAGGTCCACCGGCAGCCGGGGGTCTCCGGCGGCGAAGACCCGCAGAGCCTGCGGCAGGTAGCGGCCGCCTGTGCCCGGATCCCGTACGAGGACGGTGAGCGCCTGGGCGTGCAGGGCGGTGTCGTCCGGCCGGGCCAGCAGGGTGAGTGCCGTGCCGCGCAGCATGGCGCGGTCGGTGTCGGCGAGGGCGCGGGCGGCGGCGAGCGGGAGGTGGAAGGCCGCAGCGGCGCGCCGCGCGGGCCGCTCCTCGTCACGCGCCCATCGGTCGACGGCCCGGCACAGGGCGGCCGGCTCGTCCTCGGCGAGCGTGGCGAGCAGTTCGGCGGCGCGCGGGTGGGCGGTGTCGACGAGCGCCTCGGTCAGGTCGTCGACGGCGAGGTCCCGGCGGGCGTACAGGAGGGCCTGCGCGGCGGCGGCCACGGTGGGCCGCATTCGTACACCCTCCTCGGCGGGCAGGGGGCTCTCGTCCGTGAACCAGCCGCACAGAAGCGGCTGGACGGTCCCGGGGTGGGCGGCCAGCCGCCGTGACACCGCGTCCAGATACCGTTCGCCGCCGTCCGTGCGGGTAGTGCCGTCGGCGGGCAGGAGGCGGCGCAGAAGGTCGATCCGGTCGTCCTCGGGCAGCCGGACCCGGCGCCAGAACCACGGCCCGAACTCGGCGTAGGGGCCGAGCGCGGCAGGGCCGCCGCCGGACAGGGAACGCCGGGTGATCCGGCCGGCGAGTACCCGCAGCACCCCGAGACAGGGGCGGGCGTCCGGCACCCTGAGCAGGCTCTCCCGGAGCAGGTGGGCCGCCCACCAGGCCGCATCGGTGAGCCGCTCCTCCGTGCCGGACGCCAGGCGGTCCATCGCCTCGATCAGGTCCGCCATCCGGTGGGCCAGCGCCGCGTGCCCCTGCCGCCGCTCCAGCAGGAGCATCGCCTGGAGAACCGGGCCGATGCGATGGCGCGGCACAGGGAGGTTGCGGGGTTCGGCCGGGTCCTGCGGGGCCGGTACGGGCGCAGGCACCCCGTCCGCGTGCCAGCGGTGGACCAGCGAGTGCAGTGCCGCGTCCAGGTCGAGGTGCGCGCCCTGCACCCAGTCGCCCAGCTCCTCGTGGGCGAAGCGGTATCCCGCGCCGGCCGGGACCAGCAGCCCCTCGGTGAGGACCGCCGAGGCCCAGCCCGGGCGCCAGGGGAAGACCTCCTCGAACGCCGCCCGGTCCAGCTCGCCCTGTCCCGGCCCGAGGCACCGCCTGGCCGCCTCGTGGACCTGGCCGGCCACCTTCGCGGCCAGCCTGCGGACCGCCGCGCCCCGCAGCCGGGGCTCGGCCTGGGCCCCGATCCGGACGGCGATCCGGACACAGGTGAGGTCCAGATGGGCGGCGAAGACCTCCTCCGTGCCGGGCCTGCCGGGTACGTCGGGGGGCAGCGCCGCCCGCACCTCGGCGAGGAGACGCAGGGTGAGGGGGTGCCGGTCGTGGCCGGGGGCGATCGTGCCGGACGGGATGCCGTACCGCTCCCAGGCCCGCTCGGCCTGTTCCGCAGTGAGGTCGCCGAGCCGGACGGCGGGCGGCAGGCCTCCGGCCGGCCGCTCCGGAAGGTGCAGGGCGCCCGGCGGGTACAGCGCCCCGGCGGTCTCCCAGTGTTCGGGGCGGCAGGCGACGACCATCCGCACCTCGTGGGTCAGGAGCCACTCGGCGGACGCCCCGGCCCATCCGGCGAGCCGGTGGGCCAGCAGGGGCGGCATCTCCTCCGGGCCGTCGACGACGACGAGGAGTGCCTTCCCGGACGCCGCGGCGAGGCGGGCCACCCGCTCGGGGGTGGCGGCCTCCATGTCGCCCCGGGCCCCTGCGGCGGTGAGGATCCTCCCGGAGCGCTGCAGAGCCCGGGTCATCGCATCGGTGACCGAGGTGTCGTCGGCGAGCAGATCGGCTCCGCGCAGCCAGAGCGTCAGGGCGGGCACGGGCCCGCGGGCCCGGCGGGCGGCCAGTGCGGCGAGCTCCGTGGTGCGGCCGGTCCCCGGCGCACCGACCAGGCCGAGCACGGGCCCCGTGCCGGTCTCGAAGGCGGTGAACTCCGCGCTGATGTGGGGGCGTTCGACAGCCTCCGTGCCGCAGGGCCGGCCGTCGGCATGGCCGAGGGAGGTGGCGGTCAGCTGCAGTGCCCCCGCCAGATTGAGGTCGCAGCCGTACCCGGGGACGCCGCTCGCGTTGCGCCCGAGGACCTCGGCCAGCGGCCCCGAAGCGTCGTGGAGGGCCAGGGGCACCGCGAGCCCGGCGGTCTCGCGCCCTGCGGTCAGCGCGGTGGACAGCACGCCCAGCACGGCCCCGGTGCGCGGGTCCGTCACGGGCCCGCCGACGGCGGCTCCGCCGGAGCGCAGCGCGTCGCGCCCGTCCGTCCCGAGTGCGAGCTCCAGCGCGCCGCTCACGGCGTGGTCGCGTCCGCCCTCGGAGTATGCCGCCGGAGTCGTCCCGAGCACCCGTGCCTCGCGCCAGCCGTGGGCGGCGATCCGCACATAGGTGCCCGTCCCGATCTGCTCGCGTACGGCGATGGGGAGCGGCTCCACCCCCAGGGTCCCGGGGTCGCCGGTGCGCAGCAGGGCGAGGCCGAGAGCGGGCAGCGCGGTGATGTCGTCGGGGCCGACCGGGCAGCTGCGGCCGTCGGCGGAGTGCAGCGTCAGGGTCGTGGAACGTGCGACGGCCTGATGACTGGTGACGACCGTGCCCCGGTCGTCCGCGACGAATCCGGTCCCCCGCGGCCGGCCGGCCTCATCGCAGATCCGTACAAGTTTCGACCGGTCCCCGCTGCCCATGGTCCGACGGTAGGTCCCAGGTGATCGACACGAGAAACCCACGGGGCGAAAGCGCCCCCCTCACACCCCTCCGTCACTCCGAGCGCCCGTCCATTGGGGTGAATCAGCGGGTTCGCGTGGACAGGGATGGTCGCGGGAGGGGGATCGTGGAGCGGGCACACACCCGGGGGGGGGTGCCCGCTCCACGATGGGCCGAACCCAGGGGAGCCCTCGTCAGGCGAAGACGGCGAGGCTCTTGGCCTTGCCCTTCTGCTCCTCGACGAGCACCAGGAACGCCCCGTCGGGCCCGAAGACCCCGACCGGCCCCGGCGGATACGACGGCATGTCCAGCCGCACGCCGTTGAGCAGCAGCTTGGCGCGCTTCTCGTCCACGTCCCAGCGGGGGAAGGCCGAGGCGGCGGCCTCGGCCACCGGCATCACGGTCAGCTCCTGCTGGTGCTGCTCGAGGGTGCGCGCCGCGTCGAGGCCGTAGGGTCCGACGCGGGTGCGGCGCAGCGCGGTCAGATGACCGCCGACGCCGAGCCCGCCTCCCAGGTCGCGGGCCAGGGCGCGGATGTACGTACCCGATGAGCACACGACGGAGACGACCAGGTCGACGACCGGGGTGCCGTCCTCCGCGACGGCCTCGCGCACGTCGTAGACCCGGAAGGACGAGATGGTCACCGGGCGGGCCGGGATCTCGAACTCCTCGCCGCCGCGAACCCGGGCGTAGGACCGCTTGCCGTCGATCTTGATGGCGCTGACCTTGGACGGCACCTGCATGATCGCGCCGGTCAGTGCGGCGACTCCGGCGTCGATGCCCTCGCGGGTCACTCCGGAGGCGTCGGTGGACGAGGTGATCTCGCCCTCCGCGTCGTCGGTGACGGTGTCCTGGCCGAGCCGGATCGTCCCCAGGTACTCCTTCTCGGTCAGCGCGAGATGGCCGAGCAGCTTGGTCGCCCTCTCGATGCCGAGCACCAGGACGCCGGTCGCCATCGGGTCCAGCGTGCCGGCGTGGCCGACGCGCCGGGTGCGGGCGATGCCGCGCATCTTGGCCACGACGTCGTGCGAAGTAAAGCCGGACGGCTTGTCGACGATGACAAGACCATCCGGCGTTTTGTCCTGCTTGTTCTGCGTCATGCGGAAGGCGAGTCCCCGTCGTTCTCGTCGGACTCGTCCTCCGGCTTGCGGTACGGGTCCGCGCCGCCGGCGTAGGTGGCACCCGAGGACGCCTCGCGGACCTTGGCGTCCGAGGCACGTGCCCTGTCGAGCAGGTCCTCGATCGCCTTGGCGTTGTCCGGCAGGGCGTCCGCCACGAAGGCGAGGGTCGGGGTGAACTTCGTCCCCGCCGCGGCACCGACCGCCGAGCGCAGGATGCCCTTGGCGCTCTCCAGTCCGGCGGCCGCGCTGGCCCGCTCCTCGTCGTCGCCGTAGACCGTGTAGAAGACCGTGGCCTCCCGCAGGTCACCGGTGACACGGGTGTCCGTGATGGTCACGTGCGTGCCCAGACGCGGGTCCTTGATACCGCGCTGCAGTTTCTCGGCGACCACCACCTGGATGAGGTCCGCCAGCTTCTTTGCCCGCGCGTTGTCGGCCACTGGTCCGTCTCCTTCTTGAGCTCAATCGTCTTCGTCGCTGTGCAGCCGCCGTCGTACGGACAGCAGCTCCACTTCCGGCCGGCCCGCGATCATGCGTTCGCACCGGTCGAGTACGTCTGTGAGGTGCCCGGTATCCCCGGAGACCACGGCAAGACCGATCTCGGCCCTGCGGTAGAGGTCCTGGCCGCCCGTCTCCGCGACACTCACCGCGTACTTGCGGTGGAGTTCGGCGACGATCGGGCGGACGATGGAGCGCTTCTCCTTCAGCGACCGTACGTCGCCCAGGAGCAGATCGAAGGACAGAGTCCCCACATACATATGTGTCCGGATGTCCCGCCGGTTCGGGGTCGCGCCCCGCCATCGCTTGGCAGGGACACAAGAACCGTACACGGAACGGCCGGGGCCGATCGACGGAAATACGACCCGTCGACCGGCCCCGACTGTGGAAGAGAGCCCGGGGGTCTCCCCCCGGGAATCCCCGTTGATCAGCCTCGCGGCTTCTCGCGCATCTCGTACGTCGCGATGACGTCGTCGATCTTGATGTCGTTGAAGTTTCCGAGGTTGATACCACCCTCGTAGCCTTCGCGGATCTCGGTGACGTCGTCCTTGAAGCGGCGCAGACCGGAGATGTTGAGGCTCTCCGCGATGACCTTGCCATCGCGCAGCAGGCGCGCCTTGGTGTTGCGCTTGACCTCGCCGGACCGGACCAGCACACCGGCGATGTTGCCCAGCTTGGACGAGCGGAAGATCTCGCGGATCTCCGCCGTGCCGAGCTCGACCTCTTCGTACTCCGGCTTGAGCATGCCCTTGAGGGCCGCTTCGATCTCTTCGATCGCCTGGTAGATGACCGAGTAGTACCGGACGTCCACGCCTTCGCGCTCGGCCATCTGCTCGGCACGCCCTGCGGCGCGCACGTTGAAGCCGATCACGATGGCGTCGGAGCCGGTCGCCAGGTTGATGTCCGACTCGGTGACCGCACCCACCCCGCGGTGCAGGATCCGGATGTCGACCTCTTCACCGACGTCGAGCTGGAGCAGCGAGGACTCGAGAGCCTCCACCGAACCGGACGCGTCGCCCTTGATGATGAGGTTGAGTTCCTGGACCAGACCGGCCTTGAGCGCCTCGTCCAGGTTCTCCAGGGAGAACCGGACACCCTTGCGGGCGAAGTTGGCGTTGCGCTCGCGGGCAGCACGCTTCTCGGCGATCTGACGGGCCGTACGGTCCTCGTCGACGACCAGGAGGTTGTCGCCGGCACCCGGGACGTTGGTGAGACCCAGGACCAGGACGGGGGTCGACGGACCCGCTTCCTGGACGTTCTGACCGCTGTCGTCGAGCATCGCCCGGACACGGCCGTACGCGTCGCCCACGACCACCGTGTCACCGATGCGCAGCGTTCCGCGCTGGACGAGGACGGTCGAGACGGCACCGCGACCGCGGTCGAGGTGGGACTCGATCGCAATACCCTGCGCGTCCTGCTCCGGGTTGGCCCGCAGGTCGAGCGAGGCGTCGGCGGTGAGGACGACGGCCTCCAGGAGCGCCTCGATGTTGAGGCTCTGCTTGGCGGAGATGTCGACGAACATGGTGTCGCCGCCGTACTCCTCGGCCACCAGACCGAACTCGGTGAGCTGACCGCGCACCTTGGTCGGGTCGGCGCCCTCGACGTCGATCTTGTTGACCGCGACCACGATCGGCACCTCGGCCGCCTTGGCGTGGTTCAGCGCCTCGATCGTCTGGGGCATCACACCGTCGTTGGCCGCCACCACGAGGATCGCGATGTCGGTCGACTTCGCACCACGTGCACGCATGGCGGTGAACGCCTCGTGACCCGGGGTGTCGATGAAGGTGATCTTGCGGTCCTCGCCGTTGACCTCGGAGGAGACCTGGTAGGCACCGATGTGCTGGGTGATGCCACCGGCCTCGCCCGCGACGACGTTCGTCTTGCGGATCGCGTCGAGCAGTCGGGTCTTACCGTGGTCGACGTGACCCATGACGGTCACGACCGGCGGACGGGAGACCAGGGCCTCTTCGCCGCCCTCGTCCTCGCCGAACTCGATGTCGAAGGACTCGAGCAGCTCGCGGTCCTCCTCCTCGGGGCTGACGATCTCGAGGACGAAGTTCATCTCGTCCGCGAGCATCCGCAGCGTCTCGTCGGGAACGGACTGCGTCGCAGTGACCATCTCGCCGAGGTTCATCATCACGCCGACGAGCGACGCCGGGTTCGCGTTGATCTTCTCCGCGAAGTCCGTGAGGGAAGCACCGCGCGACAGCCGGACAGCCTGCCCGTTGCCGCGAGGCAGCATGACGCCGCCCACCGACGGGGCCTGCATGGACTCGTACTCCTGGCGCCTCTGCCGCTTCGACTTGCGGCCACGACGCGCGGGACCGCCGGGACGGCCGAACGCACCCTGTGTGCCACCACGGGCACCCGGGCCGCCGGGACGTCCACCGAAGCCGGGACGACCGCCGAAGCCGCCACCACCACCGGGACGGCCTGCGCCGCCACCGCCACCGGGACCACCGGGACGGCCTGCGAAGCCGCCACCGCCGCCACCGGGACCGGCCGGACGGCCTGCGAAGCCGCCGCCACCGGGACGACCGCCGCCGGCACCGCCGGGACGACCGCCGCCGGCACCGGGACCACGGCCGCCGCCACCGGGGCCACCACCGGGACGCGGGCCCGCAGCGGGACGCTGCGGCATCATGCCCGGGTTCGGGCGGTTACCCGAAGGCGCACCACCCGGACGCGGGGACTGCGGACGGGGCATGCCGCCCGGGGACGGACGTGCGCCACCCTGGCCCTGGGGGCGCGGGGCGCCACCGGGACCGCCCTGCGGGCGCGGGGCGCCGGGGCGCTCCTGACCGCCGCCGGGGCGCGGGGCACCGCCGGGACGGGGCGCCTGGGGGCGCGCCATGCCGGTGGAACCGCCGGAGGTGAAGGGGTTGTTGCCCGGACGGGGACCGGCCGGACGTGCGCCGCCGGGACGCGGTGCGCCCTGGCCCGCGGGACGTGCGGGGCGGTCTCCGCCGCGCTCGCCGCCACGCTGGCCGCCGTCACGCTGGCCGCCGTCACGCTGACCGGCATCACGCTGACCGCCGTCACGCTGACCGCCGGCCGGAGCCGGACGGGCGGGACGGGGGCCGGGAGTGGCACCGGCGGGACGGGGAGCCTGCTGCGGCGCGGCCGGCTGCTGGGCCGGAGCCGGAGCCGAGAACTCCGCGGCGGGCACCGGGGTGACCGGGGCGGGCTTCGGCGCGGGCTTGGGACCCGGACGGGGTCCCCCGGACTGCGCCGACGGCGCGGAGGGCGCCGCGGGGGTGCTGCTGCTCGCCGGGGCCTCAGCGGCGGCCGGCTTGGGGGCCGGGGCGCCGGGCTTCGGGCCAGCGGGACGTGCCGCGGCGGCCGGAGACGGCGCCGCGGGCTTTACGGGGGCGGCCTTGCGAGGCGCGCCAGGCTTTGCAGCGGACTTGCCGGCGTTGCCGCCGGGACCCTGCAGTGCGTCAGTCAATTTGCGTACAACCGGCGCCTCGATCGTCGAGGACGCCGAACGGACGAATTCACCGAGTTCTTGGAGCTTGGCCATGACGACCTTGCTCTCCACGCCGAACTCCTTGGCGAGCTCGTATACCCGGACCTTAGCCACTTCGCTCCTTTTAGGTCCGGGTTACCGCCGGACCGTCGCTACTTCATGGGCGTACTCATCGCGTACTCATCGAGTGCTCATCGCAATCTCGACCTACTTCCAACTCGCGAGGTACCTGACCGCACGGAGACCCGTGCCGTTCACTTTCTTACGGTGTCACCCGCTCGACGAACCGCTGCAGTGCCGCGGAATCGAACGGCCCCTTGGCCTTGAAGGCCCGGGGGAACGCCCGGCGGCGGACCGCCAGGTCGAGACAGACAGAGGCGGGGTGTACGTATGCACCCCGGCCGGGCAGCGTACCGCGTGGATCAGGGACAACTTCTCCCTCGTCCACCACGATGCGCAGCAGCTCGCTCTTGGCCGCTCGCTCCCGGCATCCCACACAGGTTCGCTCGGGGCAAGCGCGGGCGTGCGTCCGGCCAGACACGGCTAAGTCTACCTCCCCGCACCGACCTCACCCCTTGGGGGCAAAAATCGAACGGATGTTGTCGTGATCTCAGCGGCATTACGCCTTGATCTATTCCTTCGGAGCCGGTCCGGGGCCGCCTGGGCGGGCCCGGACCGGGACCCGGAGTCAGCCGCGCTCGGACCGCTCCCGGGCGCGCTCGGCGCGCTCGCGGTCGGCGACGTCCCGCTCGGCGTCGGTCTCGGTGTCCGGGCGGATGTCGATGCGCCAGCCGGTGAGGCGGGCGGCGAGGCGGGCGTTCTGCCCCTCCTTGCCGATCGCCAGCGACAGCTGGTAGTCGGGCACGGTCACCCGGGCGGAGCGCGTCCCGAGGTCCACGACCTCGACCTTGCTCACCCGTGCGGGTGACAGCGCGTTCGCGACCATCTCGGCGGGGTCGTCCGACCAGTCCACGATGTCGATCTTCTCACCGTGCAGCTCGGCCATGACGTTGCGCACACGGCTGCCCATCGGGCCGATGCAGGCGCCCTTCGGGTTGAGACCGGCCCTGGTGGAGCGCACGGCGATCTTGGTGCGGTGTCCCGCCTCACGGGCGATGGCCTCGATGACGACCGACCCGTCCGCGATCTCCGGAACCTCCAGCGCGAAGAGCTTCTTCACGAGGTTCGGGTGGGTGCGCGAAAGCGTCACGGACGGACCGCGCACACCCTTGGCCACCCGTACGACGTACGTACGCAGCCGCAGGCCGTGGGTGTACTCCTCGCCCGGCACCTGCTCCTGGACGGGCAGGATGGCTTCCAGCTTGCCGATGTCCACCAGGACGTTCTTCGGGTCCTTGCCCTGCTGGACGAGGCCGGTGACGACGTCGCCCTCGTGGCCCGCGTACTCACCGAACGTCCTGTCGTCCTCGGCGTCGCGCAGCCGCTGCAGGATGACCTGCTTGGCGGTGGTCGCGGCGATACGGCCGAAGCCGGACGGCGTGTCGTCGAACTCCTTGGGCTCCTGGCCCTCCTCGAGCTCGGCCGGGTCGTCCTTGGCCCACACCGTGACATGGCCGCCGGCGTCCAGCTCGACGCGCGCACGGCGGTGGCTGCCCTCGGTGCGGTGGTACGCGATGAGGAGGGCCGACTCGATCGCCCCGACGAGCACGTCGAAGGGGATCTCCTTGTCCTGCGCCAAGCCCTTCAGAAGCTTCACATCGATGTCCACGGCTACGCCTCCTCTTCCTTCTTGTCCTTGCGGTTGAATTCGATCTCCACGCGCGCCTTGGCGATCTCGTCGAAGGCGACACGGCGCGATGTGGGCTTGCGGCCCTTGACGCCCGGCACTTCCAGATCGAGTCCCTCGTCGTCCACCCCGAGGATGCGGGCCACCAGCTCGCCGCCCTCGACCAGGGTGAGTCTGGCCAGCCGGCCGGTGGCGCGTACGTAGTGGCGGTGCTCGGTCAACGGGCGGTCGGCGCCCGGAGAGCTCACTTCGAGGACGTACTCGCCCTCGCCCATCGCGTCGGTCTCGTCCAGCGTCTCCGAGATGCTGCGGCTGAGTTCCGCACAGGTGTCGAGCTCCACGCCGTCCTCGGAGTCCACGATCACCCGCAACACCCGGCGGCGGCCCGCCTTGGACACCTCGATCTCCTCGAGGTCCAGCTCCTTGGCGCTGACGAGGGGCTCCAGCAGTTCGCGCAGCCTGTCGCTCTGGGTGGTGCTCATCCGGGTGACTCCTCGGCCGCGTGTGCTGTTGTGGGGATCGTCGCGTGTCAGGTCAAAGGGTATCCGGTCCGCAGGGGTGTTGCCGTCCGCCTACCGCCCGGCCGCAGGTACGCTCACCTTCGGCGATCACTTCAGGTCAGAAACTGTCAGAAACCAGGCTGAAGGAGACAAGTGCGCCGCACGGGGACGACGCGCAGGAGTGCGCTCACCGCTACGGGAGCATTCGCCCTGGGTGCGGTACTGACAGGCTGCGGGGACGGACCGGATACCCGAAAGGCCCCTGGTGGTACGGACGCCCGGACCGCCTCCCTCCGGGACGGGACGGCCCTGCGGGCGGCGGCCGCCCGTGACAGCGCCTCGCTGCTCTCCCGCTACGAACAGGTCGCGGCCGCCCACCCGGTGACGGAAGCCGGGCTCGCTCCGATGGTTGCCGCGGTCCGGGAGCACCTGACGGCGCTGGGCGGGCCGGCGAAGGCGCCGAGTGGCTCACCCGCCCCCGCCCCGCCGGCTGCCCCCACCGACGCGCAGGCGGCCCTGAAGGAGCTGGCGGCCGAGGAGCGCCGGGTGGCGGACGGCCGCGCCGCGGCCCTGCTGACTGCCGAGCCCGAACTGGCCAGGATGCTGGCCTCGATCGCCGCGGCCGGTGCGGCGCACGCGTACCTGCTGACCGAACTGGCCAAGGAGACCTCGGCATGACACAGGAGGCCGGAACGGACGACACGGAGGGCACGCTGCGGGCCGCACAGGCGGCACTCGCCGCGGAGCACGCCGCGGTGTACGGATACGGGGCGCTGGGCGGCCGGCTGGAAGGCGGCCGCCGCGGCGACGCGACCGCCGCCTGCGACGCCCACCGGGCCCGGCGCGACGCGCTCGCACGGGTGGTGCGCGACCTGGGCGGTACGCCGGTGGCGGCGCACGCGGCGTACGCGCTGCCCTTCGCGGTGCGGGATCCGGCGACCGCGATGCGCCTCGCCGCAGTGCTGGAGGACCGGGTCGCGGGCGTGTACTCCGATCTCGTACGGGCCGCCGGGGGGCCGCGGCGGCAGGATGCCGCGGGTGCTCTCCGGGAGGCCGCGGTGCGTGCGGTGCGCTGGCGCGGCACCGGCGTAGCCTTTCCTGGGCTCACCGAGAAGGCCGCCCCGCCGGACAACACGGCGGAGGCAGGGGCCACGGGTGTCACGCACTGAGCAACTGAGCACGCTCTGAAAGGGAACAAGGCACGTATGGGTTTCGAACCGCCGCAGCGTCTGGTGCGAGCGCTCGGCGAGACGTACGGGGACGCGGCCGCCGCCGAGTGGCTCGGACAGCTCCCCGCACTCACCGACAACGCGCTGTCCGCACACTCGGTCTCCCTGGACCGGGTGTGCGCCCCCGGCGGGCGCACCGGTCTCGTCCTCCTGGTGCGCCGGGCGGACGGCTCGCCCGCCGTGCTCAAGATCGCGCCTCCCGGGGCCGCTCCCGCACTCGAGCGGGCCGCGCTCGCGCACTGGAACGGCTGGGGTGCCGTCGAGCTCCTGGCCGCTCCGGACGCCACGGTGCCCGATGAGGCCCTTCTGCTGGAACGGCTGCACCACGAAGTGTCCCTGCGCTCCCTTCCGGAGGCGAAGGCCTTGCTGGAGGCCGCCGGCACGGTACGGCGGCTGTGGGTCGAGCCGCCGGCCGGCCACGCCTTCGAGACCGTCGCGGAGCGCACCGCCCGGCAGCTGGACCCCATGCGGGCCGCCGCCGCCCGGGACCCCGCGCTCGAACCGCTCGTCTCGGCGGCCCTCGCGGCCCGCGAGGAGCTCGTCCAGGACTCCCCCGAACTCCTCCTGCTGCACGGCAACTTCCGGCAGAGCAAGGTCCTGTCGGGCGAGCGTGCCCCGTGGCTGGCCGTCGGTCCGGAGCCGCTGACCGGCGAGCGGGCGTACGACCTGGCGCGGCTGGTGCGTGACCGGGTGGAGGACCTGATCGCCTCGCCCGGCGGTGCCGCGACGGCCCGGCGCCGGGTCAAGAAGCTCGCCGACTCGCTCGAGGTCGACCAGGCGCGACTGCGCGGCTGGACGCTGTTCCGGGCCGTCGAGTCCGGCACGCGCGCGCTGACGGTGGGGCGGACGCAGGACGGCGAGCTGTCGCTGGAGTTCGCCGGCTGGCTGTAGCAACACACAG
>NZ_JBHWZS010000054.1:0-36850 GCF_042728155.1 Streptomyces sp. NPDC060209 | reverse complement strand
ACCTACGCGCACACGCCCGGCTCCCGCCCCGGTGCCGCCTCACCGGCAGGCGCTCAGCGCCCGCCGTTGTAGGGGCCGTACGGACCGTCGCTGCTGGAGCCTCCGCGACGGCCGCCGCCGCCCGACACGGCCTTGATCGCCGGCCGCACGTCCACCATGAAGACGATGGACGCGATCACACCCGCGATCTGCAGGAACAGGATCGGAATGACGAGGTTCACGAAGACGGTGACCCCGAGGATGATCAGCCAGAAGGACTTCTTCTGCTTGTCCGCGGCCCGATAGGCGTCCTCGCGCGCCGTCACGGCGAAGACCAGCGCGACCACGGCCAGGACGAGCATGGCCAGGTACAGCAGCTGGAGGAACGAGCCGAATGCTTCGAGCAACACGGTGAGCACCGCCTAGTCAGTGGATGAGCGCCTCGCGGCCAAGGTACCGGGACAACGACCCGGGCACCCCCAAAGGTGCCCGGCCCGCTCTTCCGGCATTCCTGGAACCGCTCCGCCTACTTCGCGGAAGGCGGAGTGGTCTTCTTCGCCACGGGCTTGCGCACGGGCGCCGTCTTCTTCGCCGTCGCGGCGGGCGCCGCCTTGGACTCGGCGGCCTTCGGCGCGGGCTTCTTCGCGGCGGGGGCCACCGGCTTCGCGGGGGCCACCGGCTTCGCGGAACTCACCGGCTTGGCGGGAGTCACCGGCTTCGTCGCCGTTTCGGACTTCTGCTTCGGCACCGACTTCGGCTCCGCCTCGACGACCGCGGCGATCTCGACGATCTCCTCGGCCGTCTCGCCGCGCCAGGTCCGCACGGTCTGCTCGCCGCGCTCGGCGACCTTCTCGTACGTCTCCCGGGCGCGGACCGCGTACTCGGCAGCCACACCCACGCTCCGCAGCGCCAGGTCCTGGGCGGTCTCGCCCCACTTCTTGAGGTCGGTGTCCAGCGTCCCGAAGACCTCGGTCACCTTCGCCTGCACGGTGGCCTGGGCCTCCTTGGCCTGCGTGGTGACCCGCTCCTGCACGGCCTTCGGGTCGGTGTTGCGCACCGCCTCGAACCGCTCGGGCGCCTCGGCCCGCAGCTGCTCGATCAGAGCCGGGACCTTGCGCGCCTGCTCCACGGCGAGGTCGGCCGTGCCGGCGGCGAAGTAGAGGGGGGTGGGGTCGGTGAGGGTCTTACGCAGGTCATCGGTGATGGCCATGACTGTGGTCCTCCCGGATCATCAGAAGTCAGTTCGCTGGTGGGTCTGCATCACTGCCGCCGGCCGTGCGGGGGCCGCGGGCATCCGGACGGGCACCGTTCGCGTCACCGGTGCCGCTGTCCGCGTCGGCATCGATTCTGCTCTCCGCATCGGCGGCGCCGTGGAACTCGGAGCCGGTGTCGGGTGCGACATCGAAACCGTTCTCCCGGCGGAAGGAGTCGTAGATCTGCAGCAGCACGTTCTTCTGCCGCTCGTTGATCGACGGATCGGCCAATATGACCGCCCGCGTCTCCAGCTCCTCCCGCTCCCGCTCATCGAGGATCCCGGCCCGCACATAGAGCGTCTCCGCCGAGATCCGCAGGGCCTTGGCGACCTGCTGCAGCACCTCGGCGCTCGGCTTGCGCAGACCGCGTTCGATCTGGCTGAGATACGGATTGGACACCCCGGCGGCGTCGGCGAGCTGCCGCAGGGAGAGCTGCGCGGTACGCCGCTGCTCACGCAGGTACTCGCCGAGATTGCCGACGTTGAGTGATGCCATGCACCGATGGTGCCTCACCCTTGCTAACTATTGCAAGCGCCTGCTTGCAAAAGTGTTCCGCGCCATGCCGCGGAAGGGTTGCGGCGGTGCCGTGCTGTCTCGTGAAGCCACGGCGAGCTGCTGATGCTGGTGCTCTCGCGCTTGGCAGTCAGGATGGCTGGACTTCGTCGAAGAGGGCCAGGGCTTCGGCCGGGTCCGGGCTCACGAGGCGTTCCAGACCGGCCGTCGTGATCTTCGCCCACCTGCCGGCCCGTGCCCACATCTGTTTCTCGAAGGCGCGGACGGCCTCATCCAGATCCCCAGGGCTGGTTGCGCCGGCGATGGACTCGGCGAGTTCGGCGCCCTCCAGCATCGCGAGGTTCGCGCCCGCTCCCAACGGAGGCATCAGATGGGCGGCGTCGCCCAGGAGCGTCACCCCGGAGACGTGGGTCCACGTGTGGGACACGGGCAGAACGTAGAGAGGGCGGTGGACGAAAGCGGTGCCGGGGCGAAGGAGGTCGAGGACGGGAGCGGCCCATCCGTCGAACAGAGCCAGCAGCCCCGACCGAACGGCCTCGACGTCGGCCAGGTCCAAGTTCGCGTGCCAGTCCAGCGGCGCACGGAACTGGGCGTACACCTTGACGTGGCCACCGCTGTTGCGCTGGGCGACGAGAGCCCGGTTCGCGCCGTACACCGCCACGGAACCGTCGCCGACCAGCCGGGCGAGGTCGGGATGGAGGGCGTCGACGTCGTCGAGGGAGGTCTCGACATAGGTGACGCCGGTGTACTGCGGCGTCGCCGACGAGACCGCCGGGCGGACCCGGGACCAGGCACCGTCCGCGCCGATCACCAGGTCGAACGTCTCCTGCCGCCCGTCCGCGAAATGGACCAGCACGCCATCCCGGCTCTCCGGCACCACCTCGGTCACGACCCGCCCCCACTGAACGTCCAGAGGCCCGAGCAACAGGTCACGGAGCTGCCCGCGGTCGATCTCGGGATTGGCCCGGTCACCCGGACGAGGTCGCCAGTCGCGGAGGACGGTCCCGTCCGTGCCCAGGATGCGCATGGCCTGCCCCTCGGGACGGGACAGCGCCTGGAACTCCGCCAGCAACTCCGCCTTCTCCAGCGCCAGTTGACCCAGCCCCTCGTGCAGGTCCAGCGTGCCGCCCGCGGGACGGGCGTCGGGGGCGGGGTCGCGTTCGAGGACGGTGACGAGGTGACCATGGCGGTGCAGGACGCGGGCGAAGGCAAGGCCGGCAGGACCGCTCCCGACCACTGCGATGCGATGTCTCATGTCGATACACTGTATTTCCTCGTTACGTTGCATCGCAACAGTTGCGTACGGTGTGACCATGACTGTCTGGGACCGGCCTGAGCCGCCGACTCAACCCGTGCCGCTCGACCGGGAGCGGATCGTCGCCGCCGCCATCGCGCTGGCCGACGAGGGCGGGCTGGAGGCGGTGTCGGTACGCAAGGTGGCCGCCCGCCTGGACGCGGGCCCGATGCGGCTGTACAGATACATCTCCAGCAAGGAGGAGCTGTTCGACCTCATGGTGGACGAGGTCCAGGCCGAGATCCTCCCCGAGGAACAGCCCGGTGACTGGCGGGAGGCGCTGCGCGTCCTCGCCCAGCGCACCAGGAAGGCCGCTCTCCGCCACGCATGGCTGGCCGACCTGCTCGGCGGTCGCCCGGCCATGGGTCCGAACGGCCTCGCCGTGGCCGAGGCCACGCTGTCCGCCTTCGACAGCCTCGCCGACGTCGACACCGCCATGCGCGCCGTGGAGACGGTAAGCGCCTACTTCATCGGCGCGATCAGGCGCGAGACCGCGCACCTGCGGGCCGAGCACGCCACGGGCCTGTCCAAGCACGACTGGCAGCGCGCCCACGGCCCCCACATGTCGAGCATGCTGGCCACCGGCCGCTTCCCGGCGCTGGCCAAGGTCGTCCACGACGCCACGGACGTGGACGCCGAGACATCCTTCGCAACCGGCCTGGACTGGGTCCTCGACGCCGTGGCCACCAAACTCGCCCGGCCGCCGGCGTGACGCTCAACTCTTGCCGAATGTGAGCGAGGCCGGGGTCGCTGTCCACGGGCCGTGCGGGCCTGCGCCGCCACCATGAATCTCGCCGAAGGCCCCTCGCATCGCCTCAGCAGCTAAGAGTCACGGCCCAGCGTCGGGGGATCGCGGCGGACAGTGCAAACACTCGGACGTGGGCGATCCGATCGCGGTGTTGCCGACGGCAGCTCCCGCTCAAGCGGGCGCAGCACCGTGCATCTCCACTGAGCCGCCCGGCTTCGCCCCCCGGTCGCTGGGAAGCTACGGACGCCTAAATCGGGCATTGGCACGCACCATCCGTCCGCAACCTCCCAACGGCCCTCGGCGCATCCGGGCCCCCGGGCTTCCGCGAAACGGTCCTGGAGGGGCAGGGTTGGCGCCATGACCGCACCTGACGCCAAGGCCGACCTCCACTTCTACCTGCAGTCGGCCCGCGACGCACTGCTCTGGAAGCTCGAAGGGCTCTCCGAGTACGAGGCCCGACGCCCCCTGACGCCGACCGGCACCAACCTCCTGGGCCTGGTCAAGCACGTGGCCAGCGTGGAACTGGGCTACCTCGGCGACACGTTCGGGAGGCCGTCCGGCGAGCCGTTGCCGTGGGTAGAGGACGGGGCCGAGCCCAACGCGGACATGTGGGCGACCGCCGACGAGTCACGCGAGCAGATCGTGGGGCTCTACCACCGGGCCTGGGCCCACGCGGACGCGACGCTCGACGCGCTGCCCCTGGACGCGGTCGGCACCGTCCCGTGGTGGCCGAGCCACCGGGCCGAGGTGACGCTGCACCATGCCGTGGTCCGCGTGATCGGCGATACGCACCGGCACACCGGGCACGCAGACATCGTCCGGGAGCTCATCGACGGCGCCGTGGGGATGAACAAGGGCAACGACAGCATCCCGCCGGGCGACGCCGCGTGGTGGGCGGACCACCGGAGCCGGCTGGAGCGCGCGGCCCGCGAGGCCGACCGGGATGCGCGAGATGCGTGACGCCGCGGAACGGTGGACGACGTCCGGGAGGCCGGGCGGGCTCGCTCGGGCCGCCGGTCCCGTGGCGTCGGGCACATGAGCGACCTCCTGCCTCTCCTCGTGCTCGCGGGCGCACTCGCCGCCGTCATGGGCTTCTTCCGGTGGCTGGCGTCCCGCGTAAGGCGGCGCGGTACCGCCGGTGCGGCCATCAGCGCGGCACTGGCGTCCTACGACGAGGCCTTCCGGGTAACCGCCCATGACGCCCACCACGAGATCCGGGCGCAGGCCGAGCGCAAGGTCCCACTGCTCTCACCCGACCGCCCGTGGGAGACCGGCCGCGGCGGTGGGCCGACGCCGCGGGAACGCCCGCGGCCCCGGCGGTCCGGGCTGCGGCGCCGGGCCGGGCGCCTGTGGCGTGGGCGCCGGGCGGGGGCCACGTAAACCGGTCGAGCTGCCGGGGCGCGCGACCTACTCTGGCCACATGCCTCCCGCCAGGACCTCGTACGTCTGCCTGCCGTGCAGGGCCTCGTACAAGCAGCCCTACGACAGGGAGCGTGCGGACCGCGCCTGCCCCCGGTGTGCCGGGACGCTGATCCATGCCGGGTCCGCCTTCGCGGCGCCACGTCGGCGGGACACCTCGGCGTGGCGCGCGCTCTCGGTGCTGCTGCAAGCAGGCGTCCGCTTCCACAAGAGCTGCTGCGGCGGCCCGGGCTACCGCCCGCGCACGCTGCGCGAGGTGAAGGAACGGATGGCGCACGCCGAGCGCACCGGGGAGCCGTTCGCGAGAGCCCTGGTCCGGCACGAGCTGCCGCAGTAACGTCCCTTGGCGGACTATCTACCTCGGTACGAATTGTTACGCTGGTCGGCATGACCGCCCTGACTCCCGCCCGCACGGCGCCCGACCTGTCCTTTCTCCTCGACCACACCAGCCATGTCCTGCGGACCCGGATGGCGGCGGCGCTCGCCGAGATCGGGCTGACCGCGCGCATGCACTGCGTCCTGGTCCACGCCCTGGAGGAGGAACGCACCCAGATCCAGCTCGCGGAGATCGGCGACATGGACAAGACCACGATGGTGGTGACCGTGGACGCCCTGGAGAGCGCGGGGCTCGCCGAGCGGCAACCCTCCAGCCGCGACCGGCGGGCCCGGATCATCGCCGTCACCGAAGAGGGCGCCCGGATCGCCGTGCGGAGCCAGGAGATCGTCGACCGGGTGCACCGGGACGCCCTGGGCGCACTCCCCGACGGCGACCGCGAGGTCCTGCTGCGCGCCCTGAACGAGCTGGCCACGGGTCACCTGGCCACCCCCTCCGAGAACCCCCGGCCGGTCCGGCGGGCGCGCCAGGGGCAGAGGTAACCACCCCGGACCGGACCGTTAAATATAGTCTGCAACAAAACCATCTGCTACGGTCACTCCTGTCGACCCGTTCCGACAGGAGAAGACCGATGGCCGTTGATGCCCCGCGCAATGCTTCAGGCACGTCCGAACCCACCGCTTCCGAAGCCGCCGCTTCCGAACTCCCCGCTCCCGAACTCCCCGCTCCCGAACCCGCCGTCTCCGAAACCCTGGCGTCCGGGCCGGCCGCCCGGACCCGTGGCCTCGCCCTCGGAGTGATCGCCGCCGGGATGCTGACGCTCACCCTCGACGGCTCGATCGTGACCGTGGCGATGCCCACCATCCAGGGAGACCTCGGATTCACCTCCGCCGGCCTCAGCTGGGTGGTCAACGCCTACCTGATCGCCTTCGGCAGCCTGCTCCTGCTCGCGGGCCGGCTCGGCGACCTCATCGGCCGCACCCGCATGTTCCTGGCAGGCACCGCCGTCTTCACCGTCGCCTCCCTGCTGGCCGGTGCGGCCACTACCCCCGCAATGCTCATCGCCGCCCGCTTCCTCCAGGGGGTCGGCAGCGCGATGGCTTCCGCCGTCGGCCTGGGCATCCTCATCACCCTGTTCAGCGAGCCTCGCGAACGGGCCAGGGCCATCGCCGTGTTCGCCTTCACCGGGGCGGCGGGCGCGTCCATCGGGCAGGTGCTCGGCGGGATCCTCACAGATGCCCTCAGCTGGCACTGGATCTTCTTCATCAATCTGCCGATCGGCATAGTGGCTCTCCTGGTCGCGCGGAGGGTCCTTCCCGCGGACCGGGGCATCGGGCTCGCCGCGGGCGCCGACGTCATCGGAGCCGCCCTCGTCACGGCGGGTCTGATGCTGGGGATCTACACCGTGGTCAAGGTCGAGGAGTACGGCTGGATCTCCGCGCCCACCCTGGGCCTCGGGGCAGTCTCCCTCGCGATGCTCGCGGCGTTCGTCGTCCGCCAGGCCACTGCCCGGACCCCGCTCATGCCCCTGCGCATCCTGCGTTCACGCAGTGTCGCCGGGGCCAACCTGGTCCAGGTCCTCATGGTGGCCGCCCTGTTCTCGTTCCAGATCATCGTCGCGCTGCACCTGCAGAAGGTCCTCGGGTACGGCGCCGCCGAGACCGGTCTCGCCATGCTCCCGGCCGCAGTCGTCATCGGCGGCGTCTCCCTGGGGGTCTCGGCCCGGCTGAACGCCCGGTTCGGCGAGCGCACCGTGCTGCTGGCCGGGATCGTCCTGCTGATCGGCGCGCTCGGGTTCCTCACCCGGATCCCGGCGGACGCGCGGTACGTGACCGACGTGCTCCCCGTGATGCTCCTCGCCGCCGGCTTCGGGCTGGCGCTTCCCGCGCTGACGGCACTCGGGATGTCCGGCGCGGGCAAGGACGACGCCGGTCTCGCGTCCGGGGTCTTCAACACCACCCAGCAGATCGGCATGGCCATCGGCGTCGCGGTGCTGACCACGCTGGCGGCGGGCCGGACCGACCGCATGCTCGACGACGGCCACCGCCGGGCCGAAGCGCTGACAGCCGGTTACCAGCTCGCGTTCACCGTCGGCACCGGTCTGCTCGTCGCTGCCTTCGCCGTGGCGTTCCTCGTCCTGCGCCCCGCCTCCTCAGCCACACGCCCCTGAAGTCCCGGACCCTGAAAGGTGCGCTCCATGAAGCCCCTCGGAGAAACGAAGAGCAAGCCCGCTCCCCAGCCCCTCACCGACCAGGCCCTCTCCCGGATCCTTCGGGAACAGCAGTTCGGAGTTCTCGCGGCCGTCCGCTCCACGGGCCACCCCCATCTGTCGACCGTGCTGTACCGCTGGGACGGCGAGGAGCGCGTCCTGCGCGTCTCCTCCGCCGCGGACCGCCTCAAGCCCCGCATTCTGCGTCGCAACCCGCACGCCTCCCTGCATGTCCAGGGCGCGGACGCCTGGTCGTTCGCCGTGGCGGAAGGCGTCGCGGGAGGTGTCGGAGCCGACCACGGAGGCCGGCGACCCGGTCGGACGGGAACTCCTGTCCCTGACACCGGGGTTCGACGACCCGGCGGAGGAGCGCGCCTTCCTGGAGGAGATCGCGGCCGAGCGGCGCCTGGTGATCAGGATCCGCGTGTCGAGGCTGTACGGGGCCGCCCTGGACGTGACGGGACCGGCCGGTGACGCATGACCTGCCCTACGACGCCGTGCTGTGCGACCTCGACAACGTGGTCCGCTTCTACGACGTGACGCACCTGGCCGCACTGGAGCGGGCGGCCGGCCTGCCCGAGGGCACCACGGAGGACATCGCCTACGCCCCCGAGGTCGACCTCCCGCTCCTCCTGGGCCGGATCACCCTGGAGGAGTGGGTCGAGGCCATCACCCTCGGACTCGCCGGCCGGGTCGGCGCGGCGAAGGCGCGGGAGCTGGGCCGGGCCCTCGCGGGCGCGCCGTTCCGGGCGGACGGGAAGTTGGTGGCCCTGCTGCACCGGATACGGGCCCGTGTGCCGCTGGTGCTGGTCACCAACGCCACCCTGCGGCTGGACGAGGACCTCGCCGCCCTGGGGCTCACCGGCCTCGCCCACCACGTGGTCAGCAGCGCCGTCGAAGGGGTCGCGAAGCCGGACCCCGCCATCTACCGGATCGCCGCCGCACGGGCGGGCGTACCGATGGACCGGTGCCTGTTCGTGGACGACAGCCGGGAGAACGTCGACGCGGCCGTCGCGCTCGGCATGACCGGCGTGCATTTCCGCGAACCGGCAGACCTGCACGTGCCGTTCGGCCTCATTCGGAGCGAGGCGTGAGCAGCCCGTTCCCCAGCTGCACGAAGGCGCGGGCGGCAGCCGCCACCGCGTCCCCGTACACCTGGTCGGCGCTCTCCCCCGCGTCGATCCGCCGCCAGTTCTCGTCGGCGAGGATCCGCAGTACGGCGACGATCTGGCCGGCGGCGAGCCGCGCCGCCACCGGGGCGCCGGGGTCCAGGGCACGGGCGAGCGCCGCTTCGGAACGGCTCTGGTAGCCGTACAGCCGGGCGACGAGCGACGGGGTTCCGTAGAGCAGCCGGTGGAAGGCCAGCACCTGCGGGACGTCGCAGAGCCCGGTCACCGGGTCGCGGCGGTCCAGACCGTCCAGGAAGTGTTGGCGCAGGGCGTCCAGGGGGGAGATGCCGTCCGGCCTGCCGGAGACGACACGGGCCGCCTCGTCCTCGTGGTCGGCGAACCGGTGCAGGACCAGGTCCTCCTTGGCCGGGAAGTACCGGAACAGCGTCGGCTTCGAGATGTCGGCCGCCGCCGCCACCTCGGCCACCGAGACCTTGTCGAAGCCCCGTTCGAGGAACATCGAGATCGCGGCCTCGGAGACCGCCTGGTAGGTCAGCCGCTTCTTGCGTTCGCGCAGGCTGGTCTTCTCGGAGCTCATGACGGCGCGCCCTTCCTGATGAGTACCTCGACCCCGTCGAGCACCCGCTCGAGACCGAACACGAACTCGTAGTCGGGCTCGTCCGGCTCGCTCATGACCTCGGTGCTCAGCAGCCTGGACAGCGCCGGATGGCGGACGGGATCGACGAGCCGATTCACCGTCCGCTCCCACTGCGCCATCACCTCCAGGGCCGGGACGCCCTTCGCCTCGACGGCGGCGGCGAGGTCGCTCATCAGCAGGGCCTCGTTCCGTACGAAGCCCGAGACGAGGAGGATGACGGAGATCTTGTCGCCCTCCTCCAGCCCGCTGCCCTCCAGCGCCTGGAGGCCCTGCTCCCACCAGGCGACCGAGTGCGGGCTGGCCGGCGGACCCGAGATAGGGATGCGCAGGGACCACAGGTTGCCGTGGAACATGCGCCGCTGCGCCCACGCCCATTCGCCCAGCGCCTCGCGCCAGCCCGCCCCGGACTCCAGCGCAGGCAGGGGCGCCGGCTCGCCCATGGCCGCCTCCTGCATGAGGACGTAGAGCTCCTCCTTGGCGGAGACGTAGCGGTAGAGCGCCATGGTGGAGGCGCCCAGTTCCTTCGCGACCCGGCCCATCGAGACGGCGGAGAGCCCTTCCGAGGCGGCGACCGCCACGGCCGCCGCGACGATGCGGTCCAGCGTCAGGCCGGGCTTCGGTCCCTTGACCGGGCGGTCGCGCAGGCCCCACGCGGCCTCGATGCTGGCCGGCAGTCCGGTGCCGCCCGACGCACTGCTGTTCTCCGTCACCCGAAGCCGCCTTCCCCAGTACTGGCTTGCCACCATCCTAAGTTTGCGTAATGCTTACGCAGTAACGCGTACGCCATACGCAGAAGGGGGATCATCATGAGTACGGCCATGAACGACGTCATGATCGAGGCGCACGGCCTGACCAAGTCCTACGGAAAACCGGGCGCCCGGGTCCGGGTCCTGGACGGCGTCGGCCTCCAGGTCGCCCGCGCCGGGATCCACGCGCTGCTCGGCCCCAACGGTGCGGGCAAGACCACCACCGTGCGGATCCTCGCCACCCTCACCACCGCCGACTCCGGCACGGCTCGCGTCGCCGGCCACGACGTCGTCACCGACCGGCGCCAGGTACGCCGCGCCATCAGCCTGACCGGGCAGTTCGCCGCGGTCGACGAGACGCTGACCGGCGAGGAGAACCTGCGGATGATGGCGCGGCTGTCCGGCCTCTCCCGCGACCGGGCCCGCCACCGCGCCGAGGAACTCCTCGTCCGCTTCGGTCTCGGCGACGCGGCCCGGCGCCAGGCCCGTACGTACTCCGGGGGGATGCGTCGGCGCCTGGACCTGGCGGCGGGACTGGTCGGCTCGCCCGAGCCCGGCGTCTTCTTCCTCGACGAGCCCACCACCGGCCTCGATCCGCGCAGCCGCCGCGAGCTCTGGCAGGTGGTCCGCGACCTCGCCGGCCGGGGAGCCGCGGTCCTGCTCACCACCCAGTACCTGGAGGAGGCCGATCAGCTCGCCGACCTCATCACCGTCCTCGACAAGGGCGGCATCGTCGCCGAAGGCACCCCGGAGACCCTGAAATCACGCGTCTCCGGACACCGCCTGGACCTCGTCCTCAACAACCGCGAGGCCTACCTCCGCCTCGCCACCCGGGCCGTCCACCACTCCCCCGAGACCCTCACCCTGGGCATCCCCACGGACGGCACCGCAGCCCACGCGCGCGCCGTGCTCGACGAGATCGACCCGCACCGCACCGACGTCGACCGCTTCTCCGTGCACAGCGCGACCCTCGACGACGTGTTCCTCGCCCTCACCGCAAAGACGACGGAGGAACCGTCCCATGTCTGACGCACCCGGAGCCCTGACCCACGCCACGGTCATGACCGGCCGCAGCCTGCTCATCAGCCGCCGCAACATCGACGCCGTCATCACCTCGATGATGCTGCCGATCATGCTGATGCTGATCTTCGTCTACTTCTTCGGCGGCGCGATCGACACGGGCACCGCCTACGACTCGTACGTCATGTACGTCGTCCCCGGCGTCCTGCTCCTGTGCGCGGGATTCGGCGCCTCCACCACGGCCGTCGCCGTGAGCGAGGACATGAAGGGCGGCATCATCGACCGTTTCCGCACCCTGGACATCGGCGGGATGCCGATCCTCGCCGGCCACGTCGCGGCGAGCACGGCACGCAATCTCATCTCCACCACGCTGGTGTTCGCCGTCGCCCTGCTCATCGGCTTCCGCCCCGCGGCCACCCCCGTCGGCTGGCTCGCCGTCGCCGCCGTGCTGATCGCCTACATCGTGGCCCTGTCCTGGATCTCGGCAGCGATCGGCCTGCTCGCCCGCACGCCCGAGGCGGCCGGCGGATTCACCTTCTTCATGTCGTTCCTGCCCTACCCGAGCAGCGCGTTCGTCCCGGTCGACAGCATGCCGGGCTGGCTCCACGGCTTCGCCGACCACCAGCCGGTCACACCGGCCATCGAATCCCTCCGGGGGCTCCTTCTGGACCAGCCGGTGGGCAACGCCCCGTGGATCGCGCTCGCGTGGGCGACGGGGATCCTGCTGGTCGCGGTCGCCCTGTCGGGGGTGCTGTTCAGGATCCGGACACGGTGAGGGCGGGACGCGACCCGAACCACCGCACGTAGGCATCCATGACCTGCCGGAGCGTGGGGGCGGTCTGCGCCCCGAACACCGGCCGGGCCGCTGCAAGCGCCTGCTGGACCTGCTCGGCCACCCCTCGGAGCAGGTGCTGGTCCGGCCCGCCGGCCGGATGCTCCAGCACGAGAGCTCCCCGGATGACATCCGTATACACCGACTGGGCCTGCTTGTAGGCGAGCAGCACGGGCAGATCCTCCCGCCACCCCGAAGTGGCGTCCGGCCGGGCCGCTTCGACCGCCGCCTCCCAGATCCGGCAGATCCGCTCCCGCTCTTCGTCCGCGTAGCGCATCAGATGCAGATGCGTCGCCAGGTCGTAGAGCGGGTCGCCGATCATGGCGAGTTCCCAGTCGATGGCCCACAGATCACCGCGGAGATCGACGATGAGGTTCGCCCGGTGCAGATCACCGTGGACGAGCACGAAGGGCCGCGATCCCAGCCCCCGCGCCCGGCACTTCAGCCCTTCCAGGGCGGCGTCGCTCACCCCCAGCCGGTCGAACAGCCCGTGGTACGGGGCGCCGTGCTCCCGGTAGACCCGCTCCTGCGTGAACGTGATGAGACTTGCCAGGAAACCGGCACAGTCGCCGTCCTCGGGCCGGTCCTCGGGCCGACAGATCCGCCCGATGCCGATCTCGTCCGTCTTGATCGCTGCCAACTCCGCGAAAAGATGGCCGAGTTGCCTGCTGTGCCGGTCCGAGAGCGGGCCGCCGGGCGGCACCCCCTGGCCCAGCGTGCGTCCCTCGATGAACACCTGCAGCCGGACACCCGGACCGGCCTCGACGATTTCCGGAATCCTCTGCACGCGCCCCTGCAGGACCCGGAGCAGGAGCTCCTCGGACCGGAAGCACCGGCGGTCGTACCAGAACAGCCCAGGACGTGGCTCCCGCACCTTGCCTCGCCTGAGCCGTACGCCCTGGTCGCTGCCCGGCGGAAGCGGAATGACGTAGGTCTCGTGGTGATATCCCTGGAGCGGGCCCTCGATCGCCCCGTCGCCGTAGTCCAGCCCGGCTCTCTCCGCCGCCGCCCGGCGGACCTCGGACACTGCGTCGACTGTCATGGATGGTGGCCTCATGGGTGCGGAACTCAGGAGCTGAGGAGGAAGGTACCCCGCTGATCGTCCGGGGCGGCGGGATTGACATCGTCGAAACCCGGTCGTTTCCGGCCGATCGATTCCGCGTCGAACACTCGCCACTCCCGTTCGAGCCGCATTGCCCCCGCTCGCGCACCGGGGTCAGCCGGCGCGGGCGAGCCCTTCGAGCGTGGAGACGCTCACCTCCGCTCCCGCGTCACGCAACGCGCGGTACTTGCTGTCGTTCTCCGCGTAGCCGAGGAAGGGCACTCCGGCCTTGTTCGCCGCGAGCCAGTCGGCGGCCGAGTCACCGATCATCAGCGCGTCCGGCGCGGCCACCCCGGTCGACTCCAGTGCGCGGTGCAGGCAGTCGGGGTCCGGCTTGAGCAGGGCCGGGTCCGGCCTGCGGCCGTGTATGTGTCCGTCGAAAAGCGGGCCGAGGCCGTCCCGGGAGAGGTAGGAGATCACCGCCGCAGGGGAGTTGTTGGTGGTCACCGCCAGGCGCGTGCCGGCTGCCTCCAGGGCCCGGATGAGCTTCGCCGCGCCCGGGGTCGGCGTGGCCGTGGCCGCCGCCACGGTTTCCTCCTCGGTGAGCTGCTCGTCCAGCACGGCCATCAGCGCGAAATCGTGCGGGTAGTGCTTGCGGGCCGCCAGGAGCACACCCAACGGGTCGGCCCTCCGCACGCTCGCGGCCACCGACGCCGGTACACGGCCGAGTTCCGCCAGCCGCCCGGAGAGCCGCTGCGCGACCCCCTCGGCCGGATGGCCGGCGAACAGCCGGCACATGGGGCCGTCGAAGTCGAAGAGGACGCATGCGGCGGAGGCGAGGAGGGCATGCGGGTCGGTCGCGTGCGGTTGAGTCACGTCGCTCCGTCCATCTGGGCAGCGGGCCGGGCGGGCACCTTCGCCTCCCCATACTGCCCGCGCCTCCCGCGACAGAACTCGGGGAACACACGATCCCCGTAATCAGGGCTCCAGGTTCAGGTCCGTCGCCACGGTGGTCCAGAGACCCTCGAACCACATCGACGACTGCGCGACGAAAGCCTCGTCCCGCGTCCCGCCGTCATGGTTGAAGGTGAAGAGCGTCGAGTCGCTCCCCAGCACGTCGAAGAGCACGACCGGGCTGCCCTCGATCTGCTCCTCGCGCCGGGTGACGGTGTAGTACGCGAACAGCACCTCTGCGTCGTTGAGCAGATAGACCTTCACAGGCGGGGTGAAGGGCAGGGCCCGGAAGGTCACTTCGACGTCGACGTCGAGCGTGCTGCGCATCGCCAGCAGGTGCTGCCGCAGGGACGCACCCTGGATGTTGCGCAGCTTCAGCCAGCGCTTGTGCACCTGTGCGGCGTCATCGGCGTCGTCGGCGGGCCGGGGGAACGCCAGGTCCAGATCGCGGTCCGGCAGCAGGATGCGCACCTTGACCGAACGCGGGGCGAGACGGCCGGACCGGACTCGCTGCAGCGGCTCCGACAGGGCGAGCGCGAGGGATTCCGCCGTGAGGCAGAGCGCGTCGATCCGCACATCGGGAGCCCCGAACGCCGCGAGGAGCTTCGGCCCCAGGCCGGCAGCCGTCTGCTGGGGCTCCCCGCCGTGCACCTCGTCGGTGGCGGGCGGCGGACCCGCGATGCGCGGCGGGGCACCCCGGGTGACATCCGTGAGCATGCCCTCGACTTTCAGACGCTCCACCGCCCGCCGGATCGCTCCCCGTTCGACGCCGAACTCCTCGACGAGCTGCGCCTGCGTGGGCATGTGGTCGCCGGTTCTGAGCACGCCTGTGCGGATCCGGGCCCGCAGGATGTCCGCCACCTCTTCGGAGGAGGGCTTTTCTGTGCCGTTCATAGCTCTGCGCTCAGGGGTCACAACAGAACGCTACAACTTCTTGCCATCTAACGGAACTTGTTCCCAAGTTGGTTATGAACTCGTGCCAAGTGGGGACAACTAAAAGTAAGTTGGCAGCCAACTTCGCCAACACCCTTTCATTCAGGGCACGTTCATCGCTGACTCCGTCCAATGCCGTACGGGTGCAGCTCGCGCATCGGCCGCTTCCCGGAGCCTTCGCTCCCCACCTCCTCAGGAGGTACCGCCATGCCCGTAGTCATCTTCTTCATCGAGCGGTACTTGGAATGGAAATTCGGCGTCATGAGCACCGTCGCCGTCTCGTTGTTGGTCGGAGGCTGGAAGTCCGGCAGCGAGCAGTGCACCACTGCCGGTGCCGTACTGCTGGCCCTGCTCGTGGTGGGCACAGCCCTCTAGGGGTGTCCGCCTAGAACACGTCCGGGCACCATGCCCGCCGCGCCGTACGGAACACCGCGTCCGCCATGGCCGCCACCCCCGGACGCCGCTCCTCGATCCGCCCCAGTGCGGCGAGCCGCAGCGCCGACTCGTCACCCAGGTACAGCGTCCCCAACTCCCGTACGTCCAGGGCAAGGTCGGCACTCTGTGTAGTCGGGGTGCAGGAGGCGCCGGACGGTGACGCCTCCAGGAGGAAACGGCCGCCCGCCAGGCCCGTGGCGTCACGGACGTCCAGGACCAGCCTGGCCTCGGTCGCGTACGTGCGTGCTTCCAGGGCACGGGGGACGTCCAGGACGCGCAGCCACAGCCAGTCCGCCTGGGTCACGACGCGGGCGGCACGCGGGTCCGGGAGGAGGAGCGGCAACAGGTCGTCGGGGGCCCGGTAGCCCGTACGGACCGTGGTGATCCAGTCGATGGAGCAGACGAACTGCCACAGCGCGCGTTCCGCCGCCGGCGTCACGGCGATCAGGTTCCTCACCTTCGCCGTGTTCAGTGGCTGCTTGCGGTCGCCCCAGTGGTCGTCGGCGCTGTAGGCGACGAGGCCGTCCGTCTCCCCGTCCGGCGACCGGTACACCGCGTAGAACGGCTCGTTCCACGTCTCGTGCGCCGGGACGTCCACCCCGGTGTGGCGCTGCCACCAGCGCTCGTCCCGGGAGACCACGCCGTGCTGCCGGGCGGCGAGCCGGCCGTGGAGCTCGGGACCCAGCTTGCGTACGTCGGCTCCGTCGACCAGTTCGATCCGGCCGCCGTCCGCCTCGGACGGGATCCTCGCCCGCGGGTCCAGGCCCGCCCGGGGGACATCGATCTCCCACTCGGTGGTCCAGGCGGCCGGCCCGAATCCGTACCGCCCGTAGATCGGGTACTCGGCGGCGATCAGCGAGGCGACCACGTCACCGCGCTCCTTCGCCGCCGCCAGGTCCGTGGCCATCATCCGGCTCAGCAGGCCGCGGCGGCGGTGCGTGGGGGTCACCGGCACGCCCGTGACCGCGTCGGCCTGTACCTTCGCGCCGCCGACGACGGTCAGCTCCTGCGCGAAAGACGCGAAGGTGGCGACACAGCGCCCGGCGTCGAACACCCCCTGGACACGGGAGAGATCGGTGTGGGCCAGGCGCACCGCGACCTCCTCCTCCCCCGGCACCGAAGCCGACGCCCGGAGGAACCCGGTCCCCACGGCGCGCAGCCAGTCGGGGTAATCGGCTGCGGAGACGGTACGCGGATCAAGGCTCATGCGGCCCACGCTAGGCACAACGTGTTCGAGATGTCGCGCGCTTTTCAGGCCGCCCCTGCCGCTGCCGCCGCCCGGATCCCTCGCTCGGAACGCTGCCCGGAACGCCGCCCGGAACCCCCGCTCAGAACGCCGCGCGGACCGCGCCCACCTCCGCGGCACCGCCCAGCAACGGCGCCCGCCCGATGCGGGACACCACCGGGGCGTCGAGGCCCAGCAGTTCGAGCGAGCGGGCCAGCACCGGGCCCAGGGCGCGGGTGGAACCGTCGTCGATCTTGAAGGCCAGCGCCCTGCCGTCGGGGAGCGCCACCGCCTGCACCGCCTCCGCGCCCATCTTGGAGAGCGTGCCCGGCACCTCCCGCATCAGCCAGGTGTCCGGTCGGCGTGTGCCCGCGACGTACTCCGGGTGCGCCCGCATCGCGTCCGCGACCCGGCGCTCCGCCGAGCCCTGCTCCGCCAGCACGAACGAGCGGAACGCACGGGCGAGGCCCACCAGCCCGATCGCCATGAGCGGGGCCCCGCAGCCGTCCGTGCCGATCGCCGCGACGGGCTCGCCCGCCGCCTCCGCGACCACCTCGCCGACCAGCCGCTGCAGCGGGTGAGCCGGGTCGAGGTAGGTGGCGGTGTCCCATCCGTTGCGTACGCAGACGGCGAGCATCGCCGCGTGCTTGCCGGAGCAGTTCATGGTGAGCGGCTCCCGCACACCCCCGGCGGCGAGGTACGCCTCCGCCTCGACCGGGTCCAGCGGAAGGTCCGGCGGGGTCTGCAGGTCGTCCGGCTTCAGGCCGTGCTCGGAGAGCATCGTGCGCACCAGGTCGAGGTGGAAGTCCTCCCCCGAATGGCTCGCGGCGGCCAGCGCCAGCCGCTCCCCCGAGAGGTCGAGCCCGGCCCGCAGGATCGCGGCGGCCTGCATCGGCTTGTTGGACGAGCGCGGGAAGACCGGGCTCGCCGGGTCACCGAGTGCGAGGTCGACGCTCCCGTCCGCGGCCAGGACGACCAGCGACCCCCTGTGCCGGCCCTCGGTGAAACCGGACCGTACGACCTCGGCCAGGACGGGGAGCTCGGGCGAGGAGGGCGGGGCTATGAAGGAGGTCATGGGGCGGGTGGCCTTCCGGGGACGGGCGTGACCCGCCCCCGGAAGGGTCGCTTCAGGCGAGCAGGTCCTCTACTTGTGCTTCCCCGTCACGGTACCTGCGGGCGATCTCCGCGCTGCAATCGTCAACCGTCCGCTGGAGCCGGTGACGGCGCCGGGACACCTGCCGCTCGTAGCGGACGAGCCGCCCCATGGCGGTCAGGAGCTCTTCGTCCGTCCGGGCGTCGAGGTCGGAGAGCTCGACCTCCGCGAGCGTGTCTGCCGCAAGCT
This sequence comes from Streptomyces sp. NPDC060209, assembly GCF_042728155.1. Taxonomy (NCBI): domain Bacteria; kingdom Bacillati; phylum Actinomycetota; class Actinomycetes; order Kitasatosporales; family Streptomycetaceae; genus Streptomyces; species Streptomyces sp. NPDC060209. Next base: position 18,805 of record NZ_JBHWZS010000054.1, on the reverse strand, counting down.
GCCGGTACTCGTCGCTGCGCGGCGTCGTGAGGGTGACGTGCCGCGCGGAGGAGCGGTGGACGGACGGGGTGTCGGCGAGGATCTCCGACAGCCGGTCCACCACGGGCGACTCGGGGTCCACACGCCGGGCGAGCTCGGCCCGCAGGATGTCGATCCGGCCCTGGACCAGACGGCGTACGTAACTGAGGTCCGCCTCGTCGCGCTGGGCGTCACGGCGCAGGGTGCGAAGCTCCGGCAGCCGCAGCCCGCCGAATTCCGGCTGCGGTCGTACGGAGGCCAGTCCTTCGACCGCACCGCCCCCGGTCTGCCCGGGCACGGACACCGCTCCGGGCAGCTGTACGGGCGGTGGGGTGGGCGGCTGGCCCGGCGCGGCACCGGTCCGCTGAACCGGCGGCCGCGAGCCGGCGGCGGTATGCGTCCTCGGTACGGCACCGGGTGATGGCCCGGTTCCATGTGTCGTCATGATGTTCCGTCCCCTCGACCGGTGCGTCGGCACACCGACATCGTGCATGGTGCCACTACGCACGGTGTTCATGCAGGTGCTCTGTACCCGTTCAGCCCAAGATAGGTTGGTCTGTATGCGTGCAGTGATACAGAGAGTGGACGGCGCGAGCGTCACCGTGGCGGGCGCCGCGGACGATCCGTCGGGGACCGGAAAGGTCGGCGAGATCGTCGGCGAGGGACTGTGTGTGCTGGTGGGGGTCACTCACGGCGACACGGCGGAGAAGGCCGCGCAGCTCGCCCGCAAGCTGTGGACCCTGCGGATCCTGGAGGGCGAGAAGTCCTGCTCGGACGTGAATGCACCGCTTTTGGTCATTTCGCAGTTCACTCTCTACGGGGACGCCAGGAAGGGCCGCAGGCCCACATGGAACGCCGCCGCGCCGGGCGAGGTCGCCGAGCCGCTGGTGGACGAGGTGGTGGCACAGTTGCGCGCGCTCGGCGCGCAGGTGGAGACGGGCCGGTTCGGGGCGGACATGCGGGTCTCGCTCACGAACCACGGCCCGTTCACCGTACTGGTCGAGGTATAGCGACGCGGGCAGCCCTGCTGGACGGCCGCGCGTAGTCCTTCTACGGCTCGACGACCGTCTCCTGGGCCGCCGCGGTGTCACCCGCGATCAGTTCCGCGTCCACCGCGACGTTCCGCTTCACCAGCGCCAGGGCGATCGGACCCAGCTCGTGGTGGCGGGCCGACGTGGTGATGAAGCCGAGCTGGCGGCCCTCCTCGCCGTCTGCGGCGAGCCGGACCGGCGTCCCGTGGCCGGGCAGATGCACCTCGCTGCCGTCGAGGTGCAGGAAGACGAGGCGGCGCGGCGGCTTCCCCAGGTTGTGGACACGGGCGACCGTCTCCTGCCCCCGGTAGCAGCCCTTCTGGAGGTGCACGGCGGTCCCGATCCAGCCCAGCTCGTGCGGGATGGTGCGGTGGTCGGTCTCGAAGCCCAGGCGCGGACGGTGCGCCTCCACGCGCAGCGCCTCGTACGCCAGGATCCCGGCCACCGGGCCGTGCGCGGCCGCGTACGCCTCCAGGTCGGCCCGGGGCAGGAAGAGGTCACGGCCGTGTGCCGTCTCCCGTACGGCGGCACCCTCCGGGACCTCCGCGATGGAACCGGCGGGCAGATGCACGACGGCGAAGTCCTCCGTGCGGTCGGCGACCTCGACCCGGTAGAAGAACTTCATCGACTCCAGGTACGCGATCAGCTCGCCCTGGGTCTCCGGCTCGGCGTGCATCCACACCGTCGTGCCGTCGTCGACCAGGTAGAGGGCGTGCTCGATGTGCCCGTTGGCGGAGAGGATGAGCGCCTCGGTCGCCTGGTTCGGCGCGAGGTCGCTGACGTGCTGGGTGAGCAGCAGATGCAGCCAGGTCAGCCGGTCGTCGCCGGTCACCGTGACGACCCCGCGGTGGGAGAGGTCGACGAGACCGCTGCCGTCGGCGAGTGCGCGTTGCTCACGGAACAGGTCGCCGTAGTGCGCGGCGACGCCTTCGTCGCGCCCCTCGGCGGGGACGGCGCCGGGCAGGGACAGCAAGGGGCTCTTCATGCGACCAGCGTACGACCCGAGCGAACCGGTCTACCGCTCGCCGCCGGGTCCCTCCGCCGATCCGGCCCCAGCGGCCTTCACCGTGCAGTCGGCGCAGCGCCCGAAGATCGCGAAGTGCTTCATGTCGGTCTCGAAGCCGAAGGTGCCCCGCAGCTTCGCCGTGAAGTCGGCGACCACGTCGACATCGGCCTCGATGACGTTCGTGCAGTCCCGGCAGACGAGGTGGATGTGGTGGTGGCGGTCCGCCAGGTGGTACGTCGGGGCGCCGTGCCCGAGGTGGGCATGGCTGACCAGCCCGAGCTCCTCCAGGAGCTCCAGGGTCCGGTAGACGGTGGAGATGTTCACGCCCGACGCCGTCCTGCGCACCTCGCAGAGGATGTCGTCGGGCGTCGCGTGCTCCAGCTTGTCGACGGCCTCCAGGACAAGCTGACGCTGAGGCGTCAGCCGGTAGCCACGCTGCCGAAGATCGGTCTTCCAGTCGGTGCTCACCACAGCCCCAGTGTAGGGCGGGGCGGGCACGGGCCCCGCAGATCCGTGCGGAACGGGGCCCGGACCGGCTACTTGAAGAAGGCGATGCCGTCGTCCGGCAGGTCCCCGAGGCCCCTCGCCATCTCAGCGACCTCTCCCGGGGTGACGACCTTCTTCAGGTGCGCCGACATGTACGGCCGCAGCTCCACGTCGGGGGTGGCCTTCTCGCCGACCCACATCAGGTCGCTGTGCACATAGCCGTAGAGGCGCTTGCCGCCGCTGTACGGTCCGGAGGCGGCGGTGCGGGCCACCGCGTCGGTGACGACGTCGATCTGCGGCTTCTGCTTCGCCAGTTCGCCGTACCAGACCTCGACGACGCCCTGGTCGCGCACCATGACGATCTCGACCTTGCGGTCCTTGTCGATGCGCCAGTAGCCGGACTCGGACTCCAGCGGCTTGACCTGATTGCCCTCGGCGTCCAGCACCCAGGAGTGCGAGACGTACTCGAGGAAGTCGCGGCCGTCGTGGCTGAAGGTGACTTCCTGGCCGAAGTTGCACTTCTCGGCGCCGGGGAAGTCGGAGACGCCCGCACCCGCCCAGTTACCGAGGAGGAAGGCCAGCGGCACGAGGTCCGGGTGGAGGTCGGACGGAATCTCGATCATGAGCGGCTCAGACGATCTGTGAGGGTGTACGGAAGGTGTTCGGCGAGGGTCAGCGCTGGCCCTGGTACAGCTTCTTCACGGTCACGGCGGCGAAGGCGAGCACGCCGACGCAGACCAGGACCAGCAGGGCGGAGAAGAAAGCCTCAAGCACGGGAGCTCCTCGGAACGAAAGACATGACGGCAGCAGGCCACCGGGCCCCCAGCCTAATGGGTGGGGGCCCGGCACGGCGGCGCGGGGTTTCCCCCGGGCGCGGTCCGCTCAGCCCAGGAGCTGGTCCTGCAGGATCAGCGTCTGGTGGAAAGGAACCGCGTCCGTGCCCGCCTTCCCCTTGCGGCTGTGGACGACCAGGGCGAGGGTGTCCCCCGCCAGCACATACCCGTGTCGTACCTGCTCGGTGCCGTACGGCTCGGCTTCGGAGAACGCGCGCACCGTGGTGAACTCCGCCCGGGCGTCGGAGGCCCAGTCCTCGTCGAAGTCGGGCTCGGTCGTCCCGACGAGGGGCCGTGGCAGCGAGTCGCTCTCGAAGAGCTCGTCGTTGAAAGCCGTGGAGTACGCCACCGAGTTGAACTGGAGCAGATAGACGCGGGACGACGTGCCGTCCGGCATGGTCCAGCCGCGGGCCGTTATGTGCCGCAGCGCGGAGTCCTTCAGGTACTGGGTGAGAGCGGCTCGGTCGTCCTTGCCGTACTCGGCTGTGTACCGGGCGATGTCCACCCAGCCGCCGGCGAGCTCCTTGTCCGCGGTGGCCCCGGCCGGTAGCGGCAGCAGCAGGCGCCGCAGGTCCGCGTGGTGGACCTCCGCGGTGTTGGAGTCGCTGTACGGGCGGGCCGCGTCGGCGGGCAGGGCGGGCAGGCTCAGCACCGGGTAGTCCCAGCGCCCGTCGTCCTGCGTGGCGAGCCCCGGTACGTCGGTGCGCTTCATCGACGTGATGCCGGCGACCGTGCCCGCGCCGAGTCCTCCGAGGACCAGCACGGCGGCCGTCCACCGCAGGACCGCTCGCAGGGCACGGCGCGGCGGGCGGGGTGTGGCGGGCGCGGGGCCCTCCTCCCGCACGGGAGGAGGCGGCGGGCCCTTCGGGACCGGCGGGAGGGTGGTCGTGGCGGAAACGGCCACGTCGGCCGGCGGGGCCGTCTGCTCGGTCATACGTACTCCCCCGGGGACGTGATGTGGTCCAGCTGGTCCTTCAGCAGCTCGGCGACGGCGGCCTTGTCGACGGGCTTGATGCCGGTCGCCCGGTAGCTGATGCTCAGCTCGCCGTCGTAGGCCGCGCACATCATGTCCTCGATGTCGCTGTCGCTGCTCTTCGGCTGCAGGTAGCAGGTCGCCTTGCGGGTGTGGCCCTTGACCTTCGGGCCGTCGCGGAAGATCCCGACGAGGTCGAAGAGCCCAGTCCGGAAGGTGTAGAGGTTCTGCACGGCCTTCTTGTCCTTCATCCGGACGATCGTGGCGTGCACCTCCAGGTCGTTCTCCTGGGAGACGTACGACCGGACGGCCAGACCCTGCAACCGGAGCTTGTCGATCCGCTTGTCGTACTCCCGGCGCTCCTTGCCGGCGAGCCCCCGGCCGGACTCCTTCATAGCGGCGACGGCCCGCTCGCCGTCCGCCTCGCCGTCGTTGCCGTACTCCCCGTCGTCCGGGCCCAGCCGGAAGCCCTCGGGCACGGGCAGCAGCAGCTTGCTCAGCTCCGTGTCCGACCTGCCCCGACTCGTGTCCCCCGCGGGGTCCTTGCCGGGCTCACGCTCGGACACCTTCCAGGCGGTGGTCTCCACAGTGCGGTCCGCGCCGTCCACCGTGATCTTCGTGTACGCCGCGGCGCCGCCGACGGCGCCGAGCACCAGTGCGAAGGGAAGCGCCGTGAGCAGGATCCGCCGGACGCGGCCGGGCCGTGCGGGCGCGCCGGCGGCTTCCTGGGCATCGGCGGCATCGGGCGGTTCGGGAAGCTGTACCGCGCCGGAAGGCTCGGGCGGGGTCATGTCGTTCACACGCGCTCCAGCTGTCGCTCGGCCAACGTCCGGATGTCCTTCTTGCTGATCGGCCGGCTGTCGAACAGATTGATCTCGATCATGATGTCGCCCCGGCTCATGACGGCCCTGGCCCGGTAGAAGGGCTCGTAGCCGGGCTCCCGGTCGACGTCGTAGAGGTAGTAGCGGCCCTCGCCGCTGCCCTTGACCAGGTCGCCTTCGTTGCCCGCGTATTCGTCGTCGGCCATGTACGAGCGCTGGCCCTCGGCGTAATCGGCGGCCATCGCGCCCGGCCCGGAGGAGAACTGGGTGAGCGTGATCGTCGCCTCGCGGTGCTCACCCTTCTTCCAGGCGGTCCCCGCGATACGGCGGATGTCCGATTCCAGGAAGTACTCGAACATCCCGCCCTGTTCCTCGTAGTCGCGGGCGAGGCCCCCCACGGTCACCCAGCCGTCGTCCAGCCAGTCCGCGTCGTTGTCCTCGCTCCAGCCCTCCGGGCGGTCGACGAGCAGCTTGCGCAGGTCGCCCTCCGTCAGCACCTGATGGTCCTGCGAGGCGGGCAGCGGGGCAGGGGCCTTGTCCGCCGGAAGCGCCTTCGCCGGGTACGCCAGGTCCGTCTGCGACAGTGCGGGCAGCGGCGTCGGAGGCCGCTCGGCCTGGATGCCGTAGCCGACCGCCGTGCCTCCGGAGATACCGAGCAGGGCCGCGGCGGCGATCAGCAGGGCCGTACGGCCCCGCGGGCGGGTGCGCGCAGGGACGGCGGGCGGCTCGGCCGGCGTGCCGGAAATGGTGTCGTTCGGTTCCAAAAGGGTCCCCCCCAAGAGACCTGAGGCGCAGATTCCATTACCTGCGCACACAACTGACCCACAGGTCACAGGGGAGGTTGCTCAGCCTCGGATTACAGTTCGGTACATGCCGAAGAAGCTCGTGATCAAGGTGACCGCCGGGGCCGATGCCGCCGAGCGCTGCTCGCAGGCCTTCACCGTGGCGGCCGTGGCCGTTGCCAGCGGGGTCGAGGTCTCGCTGTGGCTGACCGGCGAGTCCGCGTGGTTCGCCCTGCCGGGGCGCGCAGCCGAATTCGAACTGCCGCACTCCGCGCCGTTGCCCGATCTGATCGACTCGATCCTGACGGGAGGCGGCATCACCCTCTGCACCCAGTGCGCGGCGCGCCGCGACATCACGGAGAAGGACGTCCTGGAGGGCGTGCGGATCGCCGGCGCCCAGGTCTTCGTGCAGGAGGCCATGGCGGACGGCACCCAGGCCCTCGTCTACTGATCCGGACGCACCGTCGGCCTAGCGGCGGTGGTCCCTGCCGTCGAGCTCGTCCCACCACTGGTCCGACGTCGGATCACCCGTGGGCGCCTCCTGCGGCGAGCGCGGCCGGGAGTCCGGAGGCCGGGGATTCCGGGGCCGGGACTCCTCGGGCCGGGACTCCTCGGGCCGGGAACCCGGAGGCCCGGAGCCCGGGGAGGGGTCGTCCCACCAACGGTCCTCAGGTCCACGCCGGTTGGCGACGATCGCCGCGACGGGCGGTATGACCATGGCGACCACGCACATCGCCACGGCCGCGGGGATGGACCACAGACGCACGAAAGCCCAGGCGGAGACGAAGAGGAAGAGGCATCCGCCCATCATCAGAAAATAGACGCGCCTGCGCCGGGCGTACATGTAACCAGCGTAGAGCTCTTCGGCCGGGAAGCGAATGCGGACGGCACGAAGGGCCACACCCCTGTTCAGGTGGCGTCCAACCCCCTGGGGTGCGGCCCTCCGGCCGTATGTGCGCGTGCGTTACACGGCGATGGCGACCTCGGCGAGGCCACCGGTCTGCGCCACGACCGTGCGGTCGGCGGTGCCGCCCGGAACCAGGGCGCGGAGCGTCCAGGTGCCCTCGGCCGCGTAGAAGCGGAACTGTCCGGTCGCCGAGGTCGGGACCTCGGCGGTGAACTCACCGGTCGAGTCCAGCAGACGGACGTAGCCGGTGACGGGCTCGCCGTCGCGGGTCACGCTGCCCTGGATCGTCGTCTCGCCCGGCTTGATCGTCGAAGCGTCGGGGCCGCCGGCCTGTGCTCCACACATGGTGTTCTGTCCTTCTGGTCGGGGTCCTGCTGATCAGGTCCTGCGGAATTACTTGTTGGCGCCGAGCTCGATCGGCACACCCACGAGGGAGCCGTACTCGGTCCACGAACCGTCGTAGTTCTTGACGTTCTCCTGGCCGAGCAGCTCGTGCAGAACGAACCAGGTGAGCGCGGAGCGCTCACCGATGCGGCAGTACGCGATGGTGTCCTTGGACAGGTCGACCTGCTCGTCCTCGTAGAGGGCCTTGAGCTCGTCGTCCGACCTGAACGTGCCGTCGTCGTTGGCGTTCTTCGACCACGGGATGTTGCGGGCGCTCGGCACGTGGCCGGGGCGCTGCGACTGCTCCTGCGGGAGGTGCGCCGGGGCGAGCAGCTTGCCGCTGAACTCGTCGGGCGAACGCACGTCGACGAGGTTCTGGCTGCCGATGGCGGCCACGACGTCGTCGCGGTAGGCGCGGATCGACTCGTCCTGGGCCTTGGCCTTGTACTCGGTGGCCGGGCGCGCCGGGACGGCGTCGGTCAGGTCGCGGGAGTCGAGCTCCCACTTCTTGCGGCCGCCGTCGAGCAGCTTGACGTTCTCGTGGCCGTACAGCTTGAAGTACCAGTACGCGTACGAGGCGAACCAGTTGTTGTTGCCGCCGTAGAGGACGACCAGCGTGTCGTTGCCGATGCCCTTCTCGGACAGGAGCTTCTCGAAGCCGGCCTGGTCCACGAAGTCACGGCGGACCGGGTCCTGGAGGTCCTTGGTCCAGTCGATCCGGATCGCGTTCTTGATGTGGTTCTTCTCGTACGCCGAGGTGTCCTCGTCGACCTCGACGATCGCGACCTGCGGGTCGTCGATGTGGGCCTCGACCCAGTCGGCGTCGACCAGAACGTCTGCGCGGCTCATGTGTTTCTCCTCCGGGGCAGTCTGCGGCGGGGTGGTGCGGTGTGCGGAGTGCGAGGTGTACGCGCAGGTGCTTGGAGCGGAACGCGTACGGAAGGCACGGGTTCGGCCCTGACATCGTCGAAGGGCCGGGGGAAACGGGAGAGGGTCCCGCTCAGAAGGTGCGACAGAGCATGGCGGCGACGCGGCACAGGTCTACTGCCCGCCGCTTCGTGAGGTCCGCCTGTCGCTTCATGCGTCCGATCGTAGGGAGGTACGGGCGGAGATGTCACCGTCGTGTCGGATGATGAGACACGATCGTCCGCGATGCGAGACGCGGAGCGAGTGAAGCCCCTCGGCGACCCGGATTCTGGCGGCCCGCGGCCGACGGTCATCTGCGGAACGGACAGGCCCGTCTCATTATCTGGATCGGACGTCCGGACCGTCGCCCTGGAGCCCCTACCCCGTCCGGCCGGGGGTTATCCACGGACGCCCCATGTGGCGGCCGGCGTCAGCCCGCGAGCCGGACGTCCGCGCCGGTCATCGATATCTCCAGGCCGCCCGGCGCCACCTCGATCTTCTCCAGCTCCAGGCCGGCCGGCAGCCCGCCGATCCCGCGCTCGAAGTCGGTCTTCTTCCTGACCAGGTCCTCGAGGCCGGGGATGCCCTCACCCGGGACCTCGTCGGCGTGCACCTTGACGGTGTCGCCGTCGACCAGGGTGACCGTGGAGAGCACGCTGCGGGTGACCGTCTGGCCCAGCAGCGGGATCTTGACCGTGCCGGTGACCTTGACCTTGCCGTTGCCGCCGTAGGCGACCGTGACGCCGTCGTCGGCCGCCTCGGTGAGGGCCGCGTACGAGATGACGGCCGTCCCGGTGGCCCGGGCGGCCGTCGCGCTGGTGTAACCGGCGCCCAGCGTCACCTGCCGCAGCTGGGCCCGGATCTCGCTGATCCGTATCTCCCGCCCGGCCGCGCTGGCGCGGATGTCCTTGACCGTGACGTCGACCCGGTCGAACTCCGACCCCGCCACCTGGGTCAGGAAGGGGAAACCCTTGATCGAGACATCGGTCGAACCGGCTTCGGCGTCGCCGAAGGAGACCCGCCCCTCGGCCTCCGACTCCGCGAAATACACGGCGGCACGGTCCACGGCGACGAAGACGCCGCCCAGCACCACGGCGATGATCAGCAGTATTCGCAGTGCTCGCATGCCTGTTGTTCCCCCACTCGGACCGGCCGGACCCCTGGTGCACGTGAGCCTACTGCCGCTGTGCGGCGCGCCCGGAGTGATCGACGAGCGTGAGGCCCGGCCGGTTCCCCCGAACCGGGGGAGGGAATGGGGGAACGCCGGAAACGTCCGGATCGTCAGGCGATCGCACGGCCGATCAGATAGACCGCGGGGGCAGCGGCCGTGAGCGGCAACGCCACTCCTGCGGTCATGTGCACGAAGCGGGACGGGTAGTCGTAGCTCGCGACCCGCAGGCCGATCAGCGCGCAGCCACCGGCCGCGAACCCGAGGAACGCGGCCTGCGCCCCGAAGTCCGTGACCGCGCCGGCGACCAGGCCCGCGCCCGCCGAGGCGAGCAGGGTCACGACCACCGAGGCAGGTCCGGGCAGCGGCAGGGCCCTGACGAGCACGGCCACGGCGACCGCGATGCCACCCACCGTCACCGCGTCCGGGACGGCCGCCAGATGCCCTGCCGCCAGCACGGCGAGCGCGGCCGACGCGACGGTGGCCGTCAGGCCGTACATCCGCTCGTCGGCCCCGGCACGGCTGCGCAGCTGGAGCACGATGGTGAGCAGCACCCAGACACCGAGCGTGCCCAGGATCGCCGCCGGGGCGTTGCTGCGGCCCGCCGCGAGCAGCACGGCGTCGGCCACGACACCGCCGGCGAAGGCGAGCGCGATGCCCTGCCTGGCCGGCCACATGCCGTTGAGCCGGAACCATCCCGCGGCCGTCACGGCCTGGAGCAGGACCAGGGGCACGAGCAGGGCGTAGGACCCGATCGCGGCACCGAGGGCGAGGAGCAGACCGAGGCCCGCGGTGATCGCGGCGGGCTGCATCCCCGGCGCGATGATCGGCGAACGCCCCTCGGCGCGGGCCCGCTGGGCGTCGGTGATGCGGCTGTTGCCCAGGGTGGTGGGCGCGCTGTACTCGGAGCCACCGGAGGCGGCTGCCGGGGCGGGCGGCGCCGCCGGGGCCGCCGGAGCCGCCGGGACCTCGGGCGGCAGCGGGTAGGCACCCTGTGCTGCGGGTGCGGCGGGCGCTGCGGGTGCGGCGGGCGCGGCGGGCGCGGCGGGCGCGGCATGGTGCTGCGGCTGGATCGTCGGCTGGTACTGGGTGTCCCAGGTCTGGCCCTGCCACGTCTGGGCCACGCCCTGGTCGGCGGAACCCTGATCGGCGGGGCCCTGTTCCGGATACTGCTCCGGGTACACGGCGGGCTGCTGCTGCGCGTACGAATGCTGCTGCCCGTACACGGGCTGCGCGGGCTGCTGCCCATAGCCCGGCTGCCCGCCCTGCTGTCCGAACGCCGGATCGTACGGCTGCTGCCCCTGCTGCTGCCCGTACGCCGGGTCATGGGGCTGCTGCCCCTGTGCCGGGTCGTACGGATACTGCTGATCGCTGTTGCTCATGGTCTGCGGTTCACCCTCCTGCGAACGGCGGGAGCACCTCGACCGTGCCGCCCTCGGCAAGCCGTACGGTCTCATGACCGCGGGTCCCCACAGGATTCCCGTCGATCAGGAACGAGCATCTGAGCAGTACGCGCGTCAGCTCACCGGGGTGCCGCTCGCGCACCCCGTCGAGAGCCTCGGCGAGTGTCTCCGCCGTGTACGGCTCCTCCGCGGTCCCTGCGGCGGCCTTGGCCGCGGCCCAGTAGCGGATGGTCCCCGCTGCCATGGCGGCACCCCTTTCCTCGTACGTCGGCTGTCCATCATGGATCACGCCGACTCCGTCCAGTCGGCGATACGGGTCAGCAATTCCTCGTCCGCGGCGTTCTCCGCGTGGCCCATGCCGTGTTCCAGCCAGAGCTCCGCTCCGTCCCCCGCGGCTCCCGCCAGCATCCGCGGGTGGTCGACGGGGAAATACGGGTCCTGGTCGCCGTGCACGATCAGCAGCGGCGCTGTGATCAGCGGAACCGCCTCGACCGGCGAGAGCGGCACCGGGTTCCAGTCCTCGCGGTGGATCCGGGTGCGGAAGCCGTAGCGGCCGACGAGCCGGCCCACGGGCCGGGTGACGACCCAGTGCAGGCGGCGCATCGGGGCCGTGCCGCGGTAGTACCAGCGGGCCGGTGCGCTCACGGCGACGACCGCGTCCGCATGCGCGCCTGAATGCGCCTCTGCGCGCCCCCTGTGCGCCTTGTGCGCCTCAGTGCGCCGCCCCACCCGTTCGGCCCCCACGGTTCCGGATTCCTCACTCGGGCATTCACCGGATTCCGGCGCCGTATACAGAGCGGCATGCCGAAGCACGACGGAACCGCCCATCGAGAAGCCGACCGTAACGATGCGGCAGTGTCCCAGCGACCGTGCCCAGGCGATCGCGGCCGCCAGGTCCAGCACCTCGCGGTCGCCCACCGTGGACCGTCCACCGGACCTTCCGTGACCCCGGAAGGAGAACGTGATCACGGCCGCACGCTGGGCGAACACCTCGGCGGCCCGCAGCAGCGCCGGCCGGTCCGCGGCGCCGGTGAAACCGTGCGCGAGGACAACGGCGGTTCCTTCGGAGGCACCGCCCCCAGCAGCCCCGGAACCCGCCGTACACGGGGTGTACACCGCCTCGATACGGACCCCGTCACCGGTCAGCAACGTGGTGCGCCGGGGGACCGGCGTGATCGAGGGAACAAAAGAACTCAAGAAACGACCCTCGGACACAGAACTCATGTGGGCTATTCTGCTGCGAAGAGGATCCGGGCAAAGCAGCCCCCGGGTCCTTTTGTGCTTTCCGAGCGTTGTTACGGCAGCGTTTCCACAAGCTCAGCGGTCCCCGGGCGCGGGACCGCACAGTAAAAACCGTATGACGGCCGTCGCAGGTGATGGCCGCACGGGAGTACGAAGCAGTGCCGCATACTCCCCCGGGTCCGACCCGGGAGTGCCCCTCTCGCAGGGAACGAGGAGGACCGACGTAATGGGCGAGCTGAACGTGCACGATCGACCGACGACCCAGGCAGGTGGGCGGCGATGAGTTCACTGCTGCTTCTGACGAATGCCCTTCAACCGTCGACGGAGGTGCTCCCCGCCCTCGGCCTTCTGCTGCACAGCGTGCGGGTCGCCCCCGCCGAGGGACCCGCGCTCGTCGACACCCCAGGTGCCGACGTCATTCTCATCGACGGCCGGCGCGACCTCCCCCAGGTTCGCTCGCTCTGTCAGCTTCTGCGGTCCACCGGGCCCGGCTGTCCGCTGATCCTCGTCGTGACGGAGGGCGGCCTCGCGGCCGTCACCGCCGACTGGGGCATCGACGACGTCCTGCTGGACACGGCGGGTCCCGCCGAGGTCGAGGCCCGGCTGCGGCTGGCCACCGGCCGTCAGCAGATCACCGCCGACGACTCCCCCATGGAGATCCGCAACGGTGACCTGTCGGTGGACGAGGCGACGTACAGCGCCAAACTCAAGGGCCGGGTCCTCGACCTGACCTTCAAGGAGTTCGAACTGCTCAAGTACCTCGCGCAGCACCCGGGCAGGGTCTTCACCCGCGCCCAGCTGCTCCAGGAGGTCTGGGGCTACGACTACTTCGGCGGCACCCGCACGGTCGACGTCCACGTACGCCGGCTGCGGGCCAAACTGGGCCCCGAGCACGAGTCGCTGATCGGCACCGTACGCAACGTCGGCTACCGCTTCGTCACCCCCGAGAAGGTGGACCGGGCCGCCGAGGGGGCCAGGGCCAAGGCGGCCTCGAAGCCGGTGGATGAGCAGGTCACCCGTTCGGAGCAGTCCACGGAGGTCGAGATCACCGAAGAAGCCCCGGTCCGGCCTGCCGAGCGGTAGGTCGATCCGCGTAGACTGCCGCGCGTGGCCAAGGTGACGCGGGACGATGTGGCGAGACTGGCGGGGACCTCGACAGCGGTCGTCAGCTACGTCATCAACAACGGACCCAGGCCGGTTGCCCCGGCCACGCGCGAGCGGGTGCTCGCCGCGATCAAAGAGCTGGGCTACCGGCCCGACCGGGTCGCCCAGGCGATGGCCTCGCGGCGCACCGACCTCATAGGGATGATCGTGCCGGACGCCCGGCAGCCGTTCTTCGCGGAGATGGCGCACGCGGTCGAACAGGCGGCGGCCGAGCGCGGAAAAATGGTGCTCGTCGGCAATTCCGACTACCGCGACGAGCGCGAGGTCCACTATCTGCGGGCCTTCCTCGGCATGCGGGTCTCCGGGCTGATCCTGGTCAGCCAGGGCCCCAGCGAGCGCGCGGCGGCCGAGATAGAGGCATGGGACGCCCGCGTCGTCCTGCTGCACGAACGCCCCGAGGCGATCGACGACGTCGCGGTCGTCACCGACGACGTCGGCGGCGCCCAGCTCGCCACCCGGCACCTCCTGGAGCACGGCAACGCCTATGTGGCGTGCCTCGGCGGCATGGAGTCGACCCCGGTGGTCGGTGACCCGGTCGCCGACCACATCGAGGGCTGGCGCCGGGCGATGCAGGAGGCGGGACGGCCGACCGAGGGCCGGCTCTTCCACGCCCCGTACAACCGCTACGACGCCTACCAGGTGGCCCTGAAGCTGCTCGCCGGCCCCGACAGGCCCCCGGCGATCTTCTGCTCGACGGACGACCAGGCCATCGGTGTGCTGCGGGCCGCGCGCGAGCTGCGGATCGACGTACCGGGTGAGCTCGCGGTCGCGGGCTTCGACGACGTGAAGGAAGCGGGGCTGACCGATCCGCCGCTGACGACGGTCTTCTCGGACCGTCCGGCGATGGCCCGGGCAGCCGTCGACCTGGTCCTCGACGACTCGCTGCGGGTCTCGGGGTCCAGGCGCGAGCGGCTGAAGCAGTTCCCGTCCGCGCTGGTGGTGCGCCGGTCGTGCGGCTGCGGCGAACCGACGGTGACCGCGCAGTAGCGGGACGCTCCCTTATATCGGGCATACGCGGTTCTGCCGGGCTTCTCAGGGGGCACTCAGGCTGCTCTCATGTTCGCTGTCCACTCTCGTAGACATGACCGACAGCCCCCGCCCGAGCGGCGAGTATCCGATGTCCCCCTCCCACGACAACGGTTCGCGCGACAACGGTTCGCACGACAGCGGTCCGTACGGCACCAACTCGTACGGCACCGGCTCGTACGACAGCGCCGCACACGGCAGCGCTGCGCACGGCGGCGGCTCGTACGGCATCGGCCCGCACGACGGTGGCGAGGCGGCCTACCCGCCGCCCCCGGCCTATGGGCCCGAGCGGCAGACCGCCGAGGCGCCCTTCGCCGCCTACGGCTGGCCGGCTCCGGCGCCCCAGCCCGTCCCGGCCGCGGACGTCCCGAAGCCGGAGCGCCGGGTCAAGCGGCCGTTCGCACTGCTCGCGGCGGTGGCGATCGCCGCCGCGGCGGTCGGCGGCGGCACCGCCACCCTCATCGGCGAGCTCGCGGGCGGCGGCTCCAGCAGCTCCGGCTCCGGCGGTGTCGTCAGCGGCACCACCGTCTCGCAGAGCAGCGCCGGCACCGTCTCCGGTGTGGCGACAGCCGTGTCGCCGGCGATCGTCGAGATCAGCGCGACGTCCTCGGCCGGCGAGGCCACCGGTTCCGGTGTCGTCATCACGGCGGACGGCGAGATCGTCACCAACAACCACGTCATCTCCGGCGCCTCCAAGATCGAGGTGGCCCTCAGCACCGGCAAGACGTACACCGCCGATGTCGTCGGCACGGACGCCGACAAGGACCTGGCGCTCATCAAGCTCCAGGGCGCGAGCGGGCTGAAGACGGCCTCGCTAGGCGACTCCTCCTCGGTGAAGGTCGGCGACCAGGTCGTGGCGATCGGCTCGCCCGAGGGGCTCACCGGCACGGTCACCAGCGGCATCGTGTCGGCCCTGGACCGCGATGTCACGGTGGCCAAGGACGAGGAGCAGGACCAGCAGCAACAACAGGGCGGTCAGAACTGGCCGTTCGAATTCGGCGGCCAGCAGTTCAACGGCGACACCGGCTCGTCCAAGACGACGTACAAGGCCATCCAGACCGACGCCTCGCTCAACCCCGGCAACTCCGGCGGCGCCCTGATCAACATGAACGGCGAGATCATCGGCATCAACTCCGCCATGTACTCCCCCAGTTCGGCCAGCGCCTCGGGAAGCTCGGCGGCGGGCAGCGTGGGCCTCGGCTTCGCCATCCCGGTCAACACCGTCAAGGCCGACCTGGACACCCTGCGCGCCGGCAACGGCTCCTGACGAGGAGGTCTCCATGAACCCCGACACCGCTCCCGTGACCGCCGGCCCTTCCGATCTGGCCCTGCCGCTCGCCCTGGCCGCCGAACTGGCGGCCTCGGCCCCCGCCGCACCCGATGCCCGCCCGGCCGAGATCCGCAGCGGCACCGGCCGCGGGCGACGCGCCGCGCGACGCCGTGCGGCGGCCGTGCGAGGCTGAGAGCCCCAGCACACAGCACCTGTCACGAAGGAAGAGGACGAAGAAGCGATGAGCCCCGCCGAAGACGATCCGCAGCGCGTCCTGATCGTCGACGACGAGCCCGCCGTGCGCGAAGCGCTGCAGCGCAGCCTCGCGTTCGAGGGGTACGGGACAGAGGTGGCCGTGGACGGCTACGACGCCCTCGCCAAGGCCGAGTCGTACGCCCCCGACCTGATCGTCCTGGACATCCAGATGCCCCGCATGGACGGCCTCACCGCCGCCCGGCGCATCCGGTCGACCGGGTCGACCACACCCATCCTGATGCTCACCGCCCGCGACACCGTCGGCGACCGGGTCACCGGCCTCGACGCCGGCGCCGACGACTACCTCGTCAAGCCCTTCGAGCTGGACGAGCTCTTCGCCCGCATCCGCGCCCTGCTGCGCCGCAGCTCCTACGCGGCCGCGGCGGGCGGCACCGTCCCCGACGACGACGTCCTGTCCTTCGCCGACCTCCGAATGGACCTCAACACCCGCGAGGTCACCCGCGGCACCCGCCGGGTCGAGCTCACGCGCACCGAATTCACCCTCCTCGAAATGTTCCTGGCCCACCCCCGGCAGGTGCTGACCCGTGAGCAGATCCTCAAGGCCGTATGGGGCTTCGACTTCGAGCCCAGCTCCAACTCCCTGGACGTGTACGTGATGTATCTGCGCCGCAAGACCGAAGCGGGCGGCGAGCCGCGCCTGGTCCACACGGTGCGGGGCGTCGGGTACGCCCTGCGCTCCGGCGGCGGTGACGGATGACCGGCCTGCCCCGCCGGCTCCGCGCCCTCCCGCTCCGCTCCCGCCTCGCCCTGCTGGTCGCCGCGGCGGTGGCAGCGGCGGTGGCCGCGGTGGCCGCGGCGTGCTGGTTCGTGACGCGGGAGCAGCTGGAGCACCAGCTGGACGAGTCGCTGCGCGGCTCCAAGGTGGACCAGCCCTACCTGGCGAATCTGTACTCGTACTGCAACGGCGGCACCTCGCTGCCGCCCAGGCCCTTCACCGGCGTGACTGTCCAGCTCATCGACTCCCAGGGCACGGTCTGCATCGCCCCGGGCACGTCGAAACTGCCGGTGAGCGACGAGGACCTGGAGGTGGCCAAGCGGCAGCGGTCCTACGCCCTGCACTCGACGACGGCCGAGGGCGGCGAGGACATGCGGGTCTACACCTCCCGGCTGGATGTCCGGGGCCCAGGGACGGACTCCGGGAACCTCGCCGTCTCCATCGCCCGCCCCATGAGCGAGGTCACCGACCCGCTCTCCACCCTCGCCTGGGTACTGGTGCTCGTCGCCGGTATCGGTGTCGTCGGCGCCGGTGCTGCGGGCCTGTGGGTCGCCCGCACCGGTTTGCGCCCCGTCGACGACCTCGCCCACGCGGTGGAGCACGTGGCCGAGACCGAGGACCTGACCATCCGGATCCCCGCGGAGGGCGAGGACGAGATCGCCCGGCTCTCGCGCTCGTTCAACACCATGACCAGCTCCCTGGCCACCTCCCGCGACCGCCAGTCGCAGCTGATCGCGGACGCGGGGCACGAGCTGCGCACCCCGCTCACCTCGCTCCGCACGAACATCGAGCTGCTCGCCCGCAGCGACGAGACGGGCCGCGCCATCCCGCCCGACGACCGCAAGGCACTGATGTCCTCGGTCAAGGCCCAGATGACCGAGCTGGCCGCCCTCATCGGCGACCTCCAGGAGCTCTCCCGCCCCGACGCCGCCCAGCCCGGCCCCCTCCAGGTGGTCCCGCTGCACGACATCACCCGCACCGCCCTGCAACGTGCCAGGCTGCGCGGCCCCGAGCTGACCATCACCGCCGAACTGGCCCCCTGGTACGTACGCGCCGAGCCCTCGGCACTGGAGCGGGCGGTCGTCAACGTCCTGGACAACGCGGTGAAGTTCAGCCCCTCGGGCGCCACGATCGAGGTCGCCCTGCACCGCGGCGAGCTGACCGTGCGGGACCACGGCCCCGGCATCCCCGCCGAGGACCTCCCGCACGTCTTCGACCGCTTCTGGCGCTCCCCCTCCGCCCGCCAGCTGCCCGGCTCCGGCCTCGGCCTGTCCATCGTGGCCCGCACGGTCCAGCAGGCCGGCGGCGAGATCGCCCTGCGCCCCGCGCCCGAGGGCAACGGGACGGTGGCGTCGATCCGCCTCCCGGGAGCGCCCCAGCCGCCGCCGGGGCAGTGAGCCTTCTCAGGATGCCGGGTTGTGCCGGATCAGCGATTCCACCAGCCCGGACCGGGTGGCGGGATAGTCGAGGGGGACGATTCCGAGACCGGTCCAGCCCGACGCCTCCGAGCCGTCGAGGAACGAATGGACCTGCGGGTTGAGGCGGTCGGAGTTCCAGCGGGGCGGCATGAGAGCCGCCGTGCTCACGTAGTTCATGAACAGCTTTCCCGGCTGCTGCGCGGCCCTGCGGAACTGTGCCTCGATCTTCGGGTACTTCCCGAACGGCTCGGCCATGTAGTCGTCCTGGATGTCGAAGACCGCCGGATCGGCGTACCGGACGCCGGGCAGGCCACCGTTGTCTGCGAGCACCACGACCCTGCCGCGGGCACCGCCGAGGTCCGGAAGCGTGGAGTCGAGGCGCAGGAGCGGGCGCCAGCCCTTGCCGTCGAGGTAGAGGTCGAAGATCCGCCGGAACGCGGCGTCGCTCTCCTCCGAGTACTCCTGCTTGACGCGCATCAGCACCGTCTCCGAAGGGTGCCTGGCCAGGAAGTCCCGGCAGGCGCCCAGCACATCGTCGAAATTCAGGTTCTGGTACGACGCTCCGTGATGGATGGCGTACGCGTCGCCGCTGATCCGGCACCGGACGTCGAGGAAGCGGATCCCGCTGTCGAGCTGCTCGGCCAGCGTGGTGTTCTGGCATGCCGTCCAGGGGCCGCCGTAGCGCGCACCCGAGTTGTGCGTTCCCGGGATCGTGAGGCGCTGCAGCGGGGTGGTGTCGGCGATGCCGCCCATCCAGTCCTGGGTGCCGAGGGCTGAACCGGGGGCCGCGGCGGCGGGCGTCCCGCCGAGCAGGATTCCGGCGGTGACGGCGAGCGAGCCGGTGAGGAAGCTCCGGCGAGTGGCGGTGTACGGACTCATGGGGGCATGCCTCCGGCGGCCGTGGGGGGAGTGGCTCCGGAATTATGACGGGTACTCATCAAACAGGGAACAGGGCCTGACACCACCGGACGCAAGG
>NZ_JBHWZS010000053.1:0-36888 GCF_042728155.1 Streptomyces sp. NPDC060209 | reverse complement strand
CCCGTGGGCCGGGTGCGGAGCCGCTGGTGGTGTGCCGTCCGGTGGCTTACCCGGTCAGCTCTGCTGTGCCCTGCGCCGGCGCATCCACCACGTCAGTGCTCCACCGGCTGCCGCGAGGGCGGCGGCGATGGCGGTGATGAGGCCGACGGGGGTGTCGGAACCGGTGCCGGCGAGGTTGCCGTCGGGGTCCTCGGCCGGTGGCGTGTGCCTGCCGTCGTTGCCGCCCGGCGTGGCGGAGGACGACGGGGTGCCGGTCGGCTTGTCGGTGGGCTTCTCCGTGGGCTTGTCCGTGGGTGTGGGGGCGGGGGTCGGGTCCTCGTCGCCGCCGGTGGACTGTCCGGCGGTGTTCCCGCCGAGCATCACATTGCCGTCCTTGTCCGCGTCATCGGTCATCTGTCCGACGGCGAACTGCGCGGTGCGGGGCTTGTACGGGTGCTCGGCGCGGAAGCGCACCGGGTCCAGGTTGCGCTTGGGCTGCTTGGAGAAGTCGACTCCGCCGACGATGTAGACCATCACGCCCTCGTCGGTGTCCACGTCGTACTGGAACTCTCCGTTGAGGAAGATGTTCCGGTACTCCTGGAACAGCTCGTTCTTGTCCCAGTCCTGGTTCGGCGCGCGCAGGGGCCACTTGGTCACGTCGTTGCTGTTGATGACGTCGTGGTAGTCGGTGGCGGTCCCGGCGTCCTGCTGGCGGATGAACTCGGCGGCCACGCGGGCGGTGTAGACGCTGCGCAGATCCGCGTACTGCGGTGCGGTGTTGATGGTCTTCTCGACCTCGGGGACGATCATCCGGTCGATGACCTGCTGCGCCTGGTCCCGCTCGGCCTCGGTCGGGTTGCAGATCTGCTCTCCGCCCGGGTCGGTGTCGAAGTCCTGGGGCGTGGACTTCAGCCGCAGAGGGGCGTCGAGGATGTAGATGCCACCGTCCTGCTCGCGTACCGACGCGGTCTCCGGCTCGATCCAGTTGCGGATCCCGGTGAAGCAGGGGCGGCCGTTCACCTTCGGCAGGGACGCCCAGAACTGCTTGCCGAGGCCGGTCTTGGGGTCCATCGCCTTGAAGAAGTCGTGCTTCATCTGAAGGTCGGCCTCGAGGAGGATCCGGCCGGCGTCGGTCTTCCCGAACTCGGCGTCCATGACCCGGTCGGGCTCGTCCGGATTCAGATTCACCCAGAACTTGTCCGGGGTCAGCGCCAGCCAGGTGAAGAACGCGTCCGAGATGAGCTGCGCCTTCTCCTGGCCACCCCAGCCGGCCGCGTACTCGTCGTCGACCTTCTTCGCGGAGAACGCGTAGTTCAGGCCTTTGCCCTTGACCGGTTTGCCGATGTAGCGCAGGTCGAGCGTGGAGAAGTCGATTCCGCCGGGGCCCCTGGGCATCCGGCCCTGGGGGTCGCTCGCCCTGATGCGGTCGAGCTGGTCCTTGAGGGTCTTCGGGGTGGGAGGCGACTGCCGGATCAGGTCGTTGCCGCCGCCACGGGAGCCGGTGTTCTTCCCCGCGCCGTTGGACAGGAACTGGTCGTTGCGCCGATAGGGGCCGCTCTCGGCCTTCTTCGGCGCCTGCGGCTTGTGGTCGGAGTGGAAGTTGTACTCCCTCACCCGGTCACGGCCCGTCGCGTCCTTGCCCGCCGTCTGCTTCATGTCCTTCATGAAGGTGCGGGCTTCGCTCTTCTGCTCCTCTCCGAAGACGAAGGTGTACTTGTAGGACTTCCAGCCCTTGTGACGGGCCCAGGCCTTGTCGGCGGGGGTCTGGGACGAGTCGGGCTTGCCGTTGGACTTCATCTCGACGATCTCGCGGGACTTCTTGTTGTACGCGTCCAGGACCCGCTTGTGACGCTCGCCGGTGTCGGGGTCGGTGAAGTACACCTCCTTCTGACAGATCCAGTCCGGGCCGGTCAGGCCCATCTCCTTGACGACCTTCTTCTCGAACGCGTCGCCGCGCGGGTCGTTTCCCTGGTTGGGGATGTACTGCTTCGTCAGGTAGTCGTCGAAGTTCGTCCACCGCTTCTGGGCGTTGAAGCGTGCGTAGATCCGGCGCGGGTCACTGTGCGGGAACTTCTTGTAGTCCTTCCCGGCGGCGTCCAGCTCCTGCTGGCTGGGGTTGAGCCCGTCGAACTCCATGCCGGGGTTCACGTACGCGTACTGGTCCCACAGGTCCTTCACGCGAGAGGCGTCGGCCTGCGGGAGCTGCTTGGCGGGAGTGCCCTTGAGGCCGAACAGCTCGTCGCAGCGCTTGCCGGGCTTGAGTGCCGGCGGCTTGGCCGCCTCCGCACTGTCGAGGGACGGGAATCCGGTCATGGTCATGACAGATGTACAGGCCAGGGCGAGGATGCCTCGGGCCCATACGCGCCGTCGCGGCAGTCGTATGAACTGGGTCACGTCGATTTCTCCTGGGGGGCCCAGGATGGGATGGGCCGGGTCAGTGGCCCCCGTGGTCGTTGACGCCGGCTGCGCCAGACTAGGGGTCAACTGGCCCTGGATGCACAGCCTTTCGGGCGGCGTGTCGCGGGAGCGCGGCGTTACGGTGGCCGACATGACGGAGAACAGCTTTTGGACGTACCCGTCGCAGGCGCGGGTGCGGGGGTCGGGCCGGCACGCGATCACGGTGGTGCTGCCGCCGTTCCCGGACCTCTCGGACGGCCTGCCGCCCAACGACCCCGAGGGCGCCAGGGAGTTCGCGGCATCCTTCGGAACGGTCGATGAGGTCCTGGAGTACGAGGGGGAGCGCAACATCAGCGACGGCTTCTCTCCGGCGGCCCGCGACGACCTGGACCGGATCCAGGTCGGGAGGTGGGGGAACGTCATCGGCATCTCGGATCCCGCACTGGCGGACGAGGGGAACTCGTGGCCGGTTCTCGAGCAGGTCAGGAACCTCGCGGAGCGGTTCCCGGGGGCGAAGGTCATCGGCGGGGCGACGGTCGACTGCGGGGAGACCCACGAGGAGGCCGCCTGGGCGGTGCCCGGCTTCGAACTGGTGCACTCCGAGGGCTGGCCGGGCGAGGACGATGCGTCGCGGTGGACGCTGGAAGGCGATCCGTGGGCCGTTCTGGATGCCTGCGGGGTGACGGCACGGACGGCGAAGGACGCCGATGTCGCGTACGACCCGGACAACCCCACCTCGACGTACTGGGGCGGCCTCGGGGAGCTGATCCTCGGCGCCCACCGCCCATGGAGGCGGAGGAAGGTGAAGACGTCGGTGTTCCGCGTCCGCCACACCCACGCCGCCACGGACCTGATGGAAGAGGTCTGGTTCGCCGACTGACCCGCCGGCCGGCGGGTCAGTGACCTCTCCGCCTGCGCACCGCCCGACCGCTGCGGCACGCGCTGCCTCCGGCCTGCGTTTCGTCGATTCCTGTCGCCGCGCCGGGACGCGTCGTTGACAACGTAGGCTAATGGAATTAGCTTTTGGTTAAGTCAATTAGCCAACCCTGGAGGGCATCGTGCCCGAGTACCTCGCCGTCGACGGCGGCACGATCGCTTACGAGGTGGCGGGGTCCGGCCCGCTGGTCGTTCTCGCGCACGGCATGGGCGACAGCCGCGCCGCATACCGCGAACTGGTCCCGTCGCTGGTGACAGCGGGCTATCGGGTTGCCGCGGTCGATCTGCGCGGCTGCGGTGAGTCCAGCGTCGGCTGGTCGGCCTGGAGCCGCACCGCCGTCGCCGGCGACCTGCTCGCCGTGATCCGCCACCTGGGCGGCCCTGCCGTGATCGTCGGTCACTCGCTCTCCGGCGGTGCCGCCACCATCGCCGCGGCGCAGGAGCCGTCGCTGGTCACCGGGGTCGTCGAGTTGGCGCCGTTCACCCGCAAGCAGTCGGTCCGGCTCGGCGATCTGCGGGTGAAGCGCTTCCGGCAGGGCATGCTGCGGCTGCTCGGCGCGGGGATGTTCGGCAGCGTGCCCCTCTGGCGCTCGTACCTCGGCGTGGCCTACCCCGGCGTGAAGCCGGCCGACTGGGCCGAGCGGCTCGGCCGCATCGAGTCCCTGCTCCGCGAGCCGGGCCGGATGAAGGCCCTGCAGGGCATGGGCCGGAGCGCCCCGACCGACGCGGGCGCGCAGCTCGGCAACGTCCGCTGCCCGGTCCTGGTCGTGATGGGCACGCTCGACCCGGACTGGGCCGACCCGCACGCCGAGGGTACGGCGATCGTCGACGCCCTGCCCTCCGGCCTCGGTCGCCTCGAGATGATCGAGGGCGCCGGGCACTACCCGCACGACCAGTTCCCCGACCAGGTGGTCTCGCTCGTGCTCGGCTTCCTCCGGTCGGACGCCGCCCGTGCCTAGGGCCGGCCTGGACCCGGCGGCCGTGGTCGCGGCCGGTGCCGCCCTCGCCGACGAGGTGGGCCTCGCCAACCTGACGATGGGTCTGCTGGCCGAGCGGGTGGGCGTGCGTTCCCCGTCCTTGTACAAGCACGTGGGTGGCCAGGGAGACCTCAACCGGCGCATCGCGGCGCTGGCGTTGAGCGAGGCCGCCGATGCCGTCGGAGTCGCGGTCCAGGGATTCGCGGGCCGCGACGCCCTCGCGGCCGCGGCGCGTGCCTTCCGGGCCTTCGTCCTGGAGCACCCCGGCCGTTACGCCGCGACGATCGGAGTGGAGCCGTCCGGCCCGGACGATCCGCTCGCCACCGCGGGCCGACGGCTGCTCGACTCGTTCATGGCGGTCCTGCGCGGCTACGAAATCGCCGAGTCCGACGTGGACCACGCCCTGCGCATGCTCCGCAGCCTCTTCCATGGTTTCGCCACTTTGCAGGCGGCCGACGGCTTTCAGTGGAGCGCCGACGTCGACGAGAGCTTCGAGTGGCTGATCGCCTTCGCCGACCGTGGCCTGCGCGCTGTCTGAGAACGCGGCCTCCGTCGGCGATCGCCCCGTCGCCGCCTGAGGCCGGGGGTCCCAGTCAGAGCCGTCAGCCGGCTGCCAGGATCTCCACACCGAGCGCCTTGAGCTGCTCGACGACGGCGTCCTGGGGGTCGGCGTCGGTGATCAGTGCGCTGACCTTCTCCCAGGGCAGGACGCGGAACCGCGAAGCCGTGCCGATCTTCTCGGACGAGGCGAGGACGTAAGTGTCCGCGGCCCGTGCGGCCAGGGCGCGTTTCATCGCCGCTTCCTCGGAGTCCGCGGTGGTCAGTCCCGCCTCGGGGTGCACGCCGGTGACGCCGAGCAGGCAGAGGTCTGCGGTGACGTTCTGCGCCGCCTCGACCGCGGCGGCGCCGCATGCGACGGCCGAGTGCTTGAAGATGCGGCCCCCGAGCAGGAAGAGCTCTGCCTGCGCATGGTCGAGCAGGGCCGCGGCGATCGTCGGGCTGTGGGTGATCACGGTGCAGGCCAGGTCCTGCGGAAGGGCATGGGCGACGGCGAGTGCGGTGGTTCCACCGTCGAGGATCAGCGCATTGCCCGGCCGCACCAGTCCTGCGGCCACCGCGGCGACCTTTCGCTTGCCGTCGGGAGCGACGGCCTGCCGGGCGGAGTAGTCGGCCACGGCCGGAGAGACGGGCAGTGCGCCGCCGTAGACCCGCTGGCACAGTCCCTCGGCCGCGAGATCGCGCAGGTCGCGCCGCACGCTGTCCTCGGAAATCCTCAGCTCGGCTGCGACGTCCTTGGCGACGATCTTGCCCTCGCGGGCGAGGAGGCCGAGCAGGTGGTCGCGCCGTTCAGCAGCCAGCATTCGCACTCTTTCCTGATGTTGCACGTTTCTGCATGTAGTGTAGCGCGGCATGACCGAAAGAGACCGCGTGAGCGGCCGCCCCGGCATCGACGCTCCCGACCATCGCGGCCGCACCCGCCTCGACCAGGCCGGACGCGGTTTGGACCGCAACCCCGACGTCGTGATCCGCGACGTCGAGCTCACCTCCCAGGGCTGGCATGTCCTGCGGCGCACCACCTTCGACTACCGCCGCCGCGACGGACGCTGGGAGACCCAGCAGCGGGAGACCTACGACCGCGGCGACGGCGCCGTGGTCCTCCCCTACGACGCCGAACGCGGCCGAGTCCTGCTCACCCGGCAGTTCCGCTACCCGGCCTATGTCAACGGTCACCCTGACGGTCTGCTCGTCGAAGCGGCCGCCGGGCTGCTCGACGCGGACGACCCGCCCGCCGCCATCCGGCGCGAGAGTGCCGAGGAACTCGGTGTCGCCCTCGGCACGCTCACCCACGTCCTCGACGCCTACATGAGCCCCGGCTCCGTCACCGAATGCCTTCACTTCTTCGCCGCTCCTTACACCCCGGACGACCGGACCGGGGCCGGCGGCGGACTGGAGGAGGAAGGCGAGGACATCGAGGTCCTCGAACTGCCCTTCACCGAAGCCCTCGCCATGACCCGCGACGGACGCATCAAGGACGGCAAGACCATCCTGCTCCTGCAATGGGCAGCGCTGGACGGGCCTTTCGCCCCCGCAGCGGGCGTTAGCCGACAATGCTGATCAGCAGGCCGTGAGCGGAGGGGTACCCAGCCGGCGCCGACGTGAAGCCCTGGCCGTAGCGCCGGAGTTGGGCGGCCATAGGGTGCACCGATGGAAGTTGATCCGGGTCGATTCGGCAGAGTGAAGCAAGTGAAGCAACAGGTCTCGTACCTGGATGTCGCCACCGCCGGCCTGCTCCTCGCCGCCGCTGTGGGCTGGAGCAGCTTGCTGCTGGTCGTCATGGGGCACGTGATCCCCGGATGGGCGGTGAGTGCCGCGCTGCTCCTCGTGTCGCTGATCTTCATGGGAGTCCACGCGGTGCGGCACCGCTCGGCGGCCGGCCGGGCACCTGCGCGTCGCAGAGCCCTGCCACGGTTCGTCCTCGCCCTGCTGGTTGCTGCTGCCGGGCTCGGCAGTGCCTTCGGGGCGGTCAGCGACCTGACGGGCGGTGCGGACTACCGGATTCTTCGGCCCACAGGCCCTGACGGCTGTCTGGCTGTGGTGCGGGAGACGTCATTCTTGAAGATCAGTAATGGTGAGGTGTACGCGGTTGGCCGCACCGGAATGGCTTGGCGGCCGTCAGGTTCCTGGACGGCCGACGACATGCACCGGCCCGTAGCGGACGGCACGTACGAGCTGCACTGGAGCCGGTCCGGCGGCACGTTCACGGTCAGTGGCACCGCCACCGACCCGATCGTCTCCTCGGAACTGAACTCGCTGGACTGCGGCTGAGGGAGTGCTCCGCGGAACGTCAGTTGTCCGAGGCGGCGACGTCGATCTCGGCGAAATGGTCGAACTCGCCGGCCACGACGCCCTTGGCGAAGGCCTCCCACTTCTGAGCCGTGGTGGTCACCACCGTGCCCGGATTGCTGGTCCCACGCAGGTGCACGAGTCCCCCGGGGCCGAACGCGATCTCGATCCAGGGTCCGGTCCCCTCGGAGTCCTCGGGGGCGGCGCGGGTCCAGGTGAGGCCGATGGGGAAGTCAGGCACGGTCCTGGGCTTCCTTGACGGTGCGGATGAGGGCGGCCCAGGCGGACGGGCTGGTCCGGAGTGTCGCGCCGCCGGGGTCGCTGCTCTCGGTGAGGGCTACCGAGCCCTGGTCTGCGGCGACGTGTATGCACGAGTTGCCTTGAGCGCAGTAGGACGACTTCTGCCAAGCGAGTGCGGACATCTGAATCCCTCACAGAGTTCGGGCGATGGTGTGTACGAAGTCGCGTGCCCCCGGACCGCGTGGACGGTGCCGCGTAAACCATCCGTCCGGGGGGCAACCAGCGGCCCGGGCCTGCTCAGGCGCGGAGCTCCGGTGGGAATCCGGTCCAGCGGAGGTCCGCCGGGAGGTGGCCCATGTCATTGACCATGAGCAGGGCCGCAGGCCGGCCTGGGGTGTACCGGATGACCGTCAGCGCGGCATTGGCGTGGTTGAGGCCCATCCAGCGCCAAGCAGGGGCGTCGAGGGCGTCCCGTACCAGCCAGGCGGCCAGGAAGGCGTGGGTGACGACCAGTTCATGGCGGGGACCGTCGCCGTCCGCCGCTCCGGTGAAATGCGCCAGTGCGGCCCCTGCCAGCTCCGGGCCCCGGCTGCGTTCGTCCTCCGGGAACTGCTCCACGAACGCGAGAAGCCGGTCCGCCGACCCCTTGGGAAGCTCCTCGCGTCGCGGGACGTACGGGACGTAGTCCCCGGCCGCCTCCGACACCTGAAGGGGGATGTCCCGCCCGAGCTGCTCGTGGACCAGCCGGGCGGTCTGGGCGGCCCGCGGGAGCGGGCCGTGGTGGACGGCGGAGAGCGGTATGTCCCGGAGCCGCTCACCGAGGAGGGCCGCCTGGCGCCGGCCCTGCTCAGTCAGCTCGGTCTCGTCCGGGGAGGCCTCGCCGTGGCGGGCGATGTAGAGGAAGCGGGTCGCGGGCGAGGTCGTTGCCGTGGTCGCGGTCATGGGGCTCTTTCGGCTGGTCCGGTGGATGTCGAGGTGGACGGTGACTCCCTGCCGGTTGGTTCCGGGTCGCGCGTTCGGGTGATGTCGGCACGGGCAGTTCCTTGCGGGGACGGGGGTCCGGCCCACGCCGTCGGTGAGCCCGGCGTGTCGGGCACGTCGCGTTTGGGACAGTGCCGCTCCGTGATCGAGGAACGGGGTGAGCGGCATGACTGTGGTGCGCGGGCTGAGTGATCCGACGGGACCGACGTCGGTCGGGGGCGACTGCGGCCGGAGGCTGAAGCACAGCGACGGGCCGTGGCTGCGGGCTGCCGGAGGTGCGGATGAGCTGGTGTCCCATCTGGGGCCGGTGCGCGCCGAGTTGGGCCTCGCGCACCAGGGACTCATGGCGGGGGCTGGCCGGCTGACCGCCCTCGCTGAGCTGGCGGCCGTACGGGAGTCCTGGGAGCGGCGGATCCAGGCGGCGCAGGGCGAGTGCGGCAGCCTGGCGGCCAAGCTGCGGGACGTCGCGCGCACTCAGGGCGCCACGAACGAGGCCGTCAGGTCGTCCTTCGCCTCGGTGCTGCCGTGCGCGGGTGACGAGCGGTGACGCCGACGCTGACCTGGGCGCAGTTACGGGACCTGAAGTGCGCCGAGTTGGAGGGTGCGGCCGACGGTTGGGGCAAGTCGAGCAACCGGGCCGACGCGGCGCGGGACCGCGTCGAGCAGCAGCTGCTCACCGGGCTCCGCGACACGCAGGAGGGCGAGGCCGCGCAGGCAGCGGTCGCGCGGCTGCGGCAGCTGGGGCGGAACTTCCAGTACGTGTACACCGAGTGCGGTCTCCTCCGTACGACGCTGAATTCCCTGGCCCACGAGATGAAGACCCAGCAGCGGGCGCTGTCGGAGGCGCTGGACGATGCGGCCGCGCTGAAGTTCACCGTGCACGCGGACGGGACGGTGACCTATCCGGCGGGCGGCGAAGGGCTCGTCGACGGCGCACCACTGCGGGGCGGTACGGCGTCGTCGAGCGGGTCTCCGGGGCTGGTGCCGCCTTCGGGCCTGGTCGCTCCGAACCCCAACGTGGCCAAGGCGCAGGACATCGCGGACCGGGTGACCGGGGCGGTGCGTGCGGCGGCCGAGATCGACTGGCGATACGCGGGGATCCTGCGCCGGCTGAAGGCGGAGGAGGGCCTGAAGGTCCCGGACTCCACGTGGAAGGACGCGGCGGGCGACGCGGCGGAGGTCCGGGACGCGGCGGGGGCGTATCTGAAGGACGCCATCCCGCGCGATGCGTCTCCGGCGGAGCGGCGTGACTGGTGGGCGGGGCTCACCCAGGAACAGCGCGAGGAGTACCTCGCGGTCTACCCCGACCAGATCGGGAACCTGGACGGAATCCCGGCCCTGGTCCGCGACGCGGCCAACCGGGACAACCTGCAGCTGCTGATCGGCAAGCTGGAGGGTCGGGACGACGAGAAGTCGGTCACGCAGCTGGCGGGACTGAGGGAGATCGACCGGCAGTTGGGGGCGGCCGCTAAGCCGGGGGAGCCGCCGATGTTCCTCTTGGGCATCAGCGATGAGGGGAATGGGCGAGCGATTGTCTCGTATGGGAACCCGGATACAGCACGCAACGTATCAACATACGTGCCGGGGCTGAATACGTCGTTGGACGAAGATTTCGCAAAGAATGACCTTAAGCGTGCCCTGGATACCGCGAAGGGTGCCCGGTATCACGATCCCTCCAGCGCTGCAATCGCTTGGCTTGGGTACGACGCACCGCAGGGTATCGACGGGTTCAGCAGTTTGGCTGTTGCTGGTGACGGTAGGGCAGTAGAGGGCGGCAAACGTTTGAATGAATTCACCGGCGGGCTGGCTGTGACTAATGAAAATAAAAATCCACACCTCACGGCCATCGGGCACTCGTACGGCTCGCGAACCGTTGGTGCGGCAACCCAGCAAGGAGATGGAATCCCAGGCGTTGACGACATCATCCTGGTAGGGAGCCCCGGGGTAGGTGTCGATCGTGCTGAGGATCTTGGAGTGGGCAGAGAGCACGTATTCGTCGGAGCAGCGGAAAACGATGTGGTGACGAAAATGCCGTCGAAGCAGCAGGTGGCTGCAGGTGCCATGGCGGCGGCCCTGCCCGGGCCTTTCATCTATGTTGCGGGAGACATTGCGGATCAAGGTGACGATGACCTTTGGTTCGGAAAGGACCCGGCGAGCGAGGCATTCGGTGCCAAACGGTTCCAGGTCGATGAAGGTCCGGGGCTCGTCAGCCGCGATGGATTTTCCATTGATGCGCATTCTCAATATTTCGATCCGAGGAGAGATGCGGCATCCTCACATAACATCGCACTTATTGCGGCAGGGCGTTCGGAGAAAATTAAATCTCAGGAGTACCGGTAATGCGCAGAATCCGTGTCTTGATCGTTGTCCCGATTATTTTCGTGTCGCTAGCAGGATGCGCAGGTGGTGTTGCGTCTCTCGGAGGTAGCGAAAGGACTGACATGAATATGCAGCAAGCAGCGGAGCGGGCAGATGGAATTCTTGACGACGTCCTGGGACGGATCGATCCAGAAGTGAAATGGACTCATGACACAACCAGTGTCGGAAGCTGCGACGTAACCAGAAGGCGCGCAGTCATGACCATCGTTTCCGCAGAGCGCAGAGGCAACTTCTTGGGCGTAGTGGATCGCTCCTGGCGCAACAGCGGGTACCGGATGAAATCCATCAACAACGATCCGGATGTCCCGGCCATCTTTGCCCAGACGAAGGACGGGTTCGGCGTCAGCCTGATCGTCGGTGGCGAGGGGCAGGTGTTCTTCGAGGTCGACACCCCCTGCGTCGAAGAGTCCGAGGTCGCCGAGTCCACCACCCAGGCGACCGCGCCCACCTATGAGGGCATGGAGCACATCCCCCGCCCCAACATCCGCTCCCCCTTCTGGTCCGCCGGCGCCCCCTGACCCCCAGCAGCCGCCCCTGACGCCCCCTCATGCCCCCATCCACCCGTACACACCAGCGAATCGCACGGTGAAGCACGCCCGAATGGGGGATGGTTGGGGGGTGCGGAAATACTGGGTGTTCGTCGGCGGTGGGATCGGGCTGGGCCTGTGCTTCATCGCCCTGCTCGTCGTCGGTACGTACTCCGCCGCCGCCGGGATCTCCGGGGCGAGCGGGGCCGTCGGGCTGGCCAAGGGGGCGGTGCCGGCGCGGTACCAGCCGCTCGTGGAGAAGTGGGGCAACCTCTGCCCTGCCGTCAACCCAGCGCTTCTGGCGGCGCAGTTGTACCAGGAGAGCGGCTGGAACCCGCGCGCGCAGAGCCACGCCGCCGCACAGGGCATCGCGCAGTTCATCCCCGGCACCTGGGCCTCGCACGGCATCGACGGGGACAAGGACGGGGACCGCGATGTGTGGGACCCGGCCGACGCGATTCCGTCCGCCGCGTCCTACGACTGTGAGCTCGCCGGCTACGTCAAGAAGGTGCCGGGCGACCCGACCGACAACATGCTCGCCGCGTACAACGCGGGCGCCTACCGGGTGATCCAGTCGGGTGGGGTGCCCGCGATCAGCGAGACGCAGAATTACGTCAAAATCATCCGGTCCCTGGAGAAGAGCTTCGCCAAGCCGGTCGGCAGGGTGCAGCCCTCGCAGCAGGCTGCCGGGGCGATCTACTTCGCGCAGAAGAAGCTCGGCACTCCCTATCTCTGGGGCGGGAACGGAACGGCCGACCAGGGTGGCCGGTTCGACTGTTCCGGGCTGACCCAGGCCGCGTACCGGACCGTCGACATCGAGCTGCCCCGGGTGGCCAACGACCAGTACAACGCAGGGCCGCACCCGTCCAGGGACGAGCTCCTCCCCGGCGACCTGGTGTTCTTTTCGGACGATCTGAACAACTCGCGGGCCATCCGGCACGTGGGGCTCTACGTCGGTGGCGGCTACATGATCAACGCGCCGTACACCGGTGCGGTGATCCGGTTCGACAAGATCGACACCCCTGACTACTTCGGTGCGACAAGAGTCACGAAGGATGGCGCCGCGGCGCTCCCGACCGCGCTCCCGGAGAGCTGACAGCCAGTCGGCCGTGGCCGGAACTCTCTGTGAAGCCTGGGCCCTGAGCTGCGACGATGAGTCACTCTTCGATAACGTCATGGTGATCATTCGGTGGAGAACGGAACGTAAGAAGCTGACAGGCCGTTCCCTGGACTGGGACAGCATGCGCACATGACCATGCGCGACTGCCCAGACCAGTCGGGCGTGACGGCATCATGGCGTGACGCGGCACTGAATCCGCACCGACCACGGGGGTCAGACCAAGGCGACGCACGCCGTTGTGCGTCGCAGCAGCAGACAAGGCAAGGGGCCGCGGCAGATGGCTGGACTCGCACTCGATGGGTCGAACCCCGATGTCAGCCTGCTCTACGACATCAATGGGCTGGCGAAGGCCGCTCCGACCTGGTTCGACCGGGTCATGGAGTTCGTCGGTGAGTTCGGGATCATGTTCGCCATGGTCCTGGCGGTCCTGTGGTGCTGGTGGAGCGTACGCCGACGCGGGACGACCGAGGACTCGGTGACGGCGGTCGCCGGGCTCGTGTGGGCGCCTCTCGCCGCCGGGATCGCGTTGCTCATCAACATCCCGATCCGGGGTTTCGTGGAGAGGCCGCGCCCGTTCTTCGACCACAAGGGGCTCGAAGTCCTGGTGAAGGGCAAGACGGACTTCTCCTTCGTGAGCGACCACGCGACGATGGCGATGGCGATCGCGGTCGGGCTCTTCGTGGCCAACAGGAAGTTCGGCCTGGTGGCGATCGCGCTGGCGCTCCTGGAGGGCTTCTGCCGCGTCTACATGGGTGTGCACTACCCGACCGACGTGATCGGCGGCTTCGCACTCGGCACGGCCGTGGCCCTGCTGCTCGCCCCGCTCGCGATGATGCTGCTGACACCCCTGGTGGGGGCCGTGGCCCGCGCCGGAGTGGTCGGCCGGCTCGTCCGCTCGGGCGGCGCGGTCGCGGCCGCCGACGGTCAGGGCGAGTCGCGCGGGATTCCTGAGCCGAGCCCGGGTTCCGGCCGTGGCAGTACGCCCACCGACAAGGATCTCGCCGCGTAGGCAGAGGGCGCCACGCTCCGAGGGGTGTCCCGCGAGGGGCGCCCCTCACGCATGTCGTCACCCCTCACGCGTCGTCGGCCCTCACGCATGTCGTGCCTCTCGCGCGGCGTCGCCCCTCACGCACGTCGTCACCTCTCGCGCGGCTCGTCAGCCCCCCGCATGTGCAGGCGCCCGTCACCGGCCTGGTTCACCAGGGACCCGGCGGCCGTCTGCGCCCGGAACCGTGCGCGCCCGTGCGGACGTCCCGGTAGCGGGAACCGGTGATGACGATCATCGCGCCGGGCGCGACTCAGGGTGGGGACAAATGACGGGCACTGATACCGACGCCCCGCGTGACGCGGGCCGGCGGCGGGCACTCGCCGGACGCGGACGAGCGTGGGGGCTGTCGGCCTGTGGCATCGTCCTTGCCGCACCCGCCGCTCTGCTCGTCGTCCGGCTGACAGGGCTCGACGCGGGAACACCGCTCGCGATGCCCATGGTGCTCTTTCCCTGTTCCACCGTTCTCGCTGTGCTGGTGCTGGGCGTTCTGGTCGCCGTTCCGGCCCTGCGGTCCCGATGGGCTGTGGCCGTCGTCGCGGTTCTGCTGGTCGCTCACGGTGCGCTGCTGGCCCCGCGGTTCATACCCGAGGGCCGGCACGTGCCGGCGGAATCGGTCGAGTTGCGTGTGGCCACTCTCAACGCCGATGCCGGCGGTGCCGATCCCCGCGCGTTGGTGGAGCTGGTCCGCACCGAGCGGATCGATGTGCTGGCTGTGGAGCAGCTGCCGTCGGGAGGTGTGGAGGCGCTCGACAAGGCGGGCCTGGATGCGCTGATGCCGTACCGGGAACTGCACCCCGAGTACGACTCCTCGATCTACTCGCGACGCCCGCTGTCCCACGCCGGCACGACGCAGGTCGACACCGCCTGGCCCCAGACCACCGCCGAGGTCGCGGTCGGCGGGCGAACGGTGCACTTCGTCGCCGTGCACACCTACTACCCGCTCGGAGACGTGAAGCGCTGGACACGGGACATGGCCGCCCTCACCTCCATGGCCCGGCGCAGCAGCCCGGACACCGTGTTCCTGGGCGACTTCAACGCTTCCCTGGACCACACCCCGATGCGAAGGCTGCTCGCGGCCGGCCTCACGGACACCCACGCCGAACTCGGCCACGGGTGGGCCCGCACATGGCCCGTCGGCCATGCCCTTGTCCCGCCTCTGATCCAACTGGACCACGTCCTGCACGGCCCCGGCCTGGTGGGGGTCTCCGTCGGCGAGCACACCGTGCCGGGTACGGACCATCGGGCCGTCGTCGCGGTACTGGCGCTGTTGCCGGAGTAGCGACAGCACACACGCATACGCCCGGAGCCTCAGCAGAGGCGCTGGGGGACCGCCTCGGCCGACTTCGGTCGTTCCGTTTCCGCCTCTCCGGTGGCAGGGCATCATGTCCGGAGATCCGGGGGGTGATGCGTGTGGCCGGTCGGCGGCCGTCACGGCAGGAAGTCAATCGGCGGCGCGGGCGTGCGGGGTTCGTGGGGCGCCGGGGTGAGCTGGCCGCCTTCCGGGAGACGTTCGCCCGCGATCCCGAAGAGGCCGACTTCCCTTTTCTCTTCCATGTGCGCGGCAACGGCGGTGTGGGGAAGTCGACCCTGGTGCGCCAGTGGGAGGCCGCGGCGCGGGAGCAGACCTCTGTGGTCACGGCGTACGTGGACGACGAGGTGCACGACGTGCTCGAGGCGATGGAAGCGGTCAGCGCGCGGCTCGGGCGGCAAGGCCACCCTCTGAAGAGGTTCGACAAGCAGCTGACCACCTACCGTCAGCGCAGGCACCAGGCGGAGAGTGCGGCCCCCGTACCGCAGCCCGCCCCGGGTGAGCCGGGAGTGGTGGCAGCCGGACCGTCGCCGTCGAGCATGGTGGTGGCCCAGGCGGGGCTGGCCGGGCTGGGAGCGCTGGTGCCCGGGGCCGGGATCTTCACCGGTGCCGTCGATCCGCAGCAGGTGGCGCTGGGTGCGGACCGGGTGCGGGCGATGCTGAACACGCGCCTGCGCAGCCATGACGATGTGCAGCTGGTGATGAACCCGCTCGTGGGCCTCGCCCCCGTCTTCCTCGACGACCTGGCCGAGGTCGCGGAGCGGTGCGAGCGGGTGGTGCTGTTCTTCGACGTGTACGAGAGGACGGGGCCGGTCCTCGACAGTTGGCTGCGGAGCATCGCCTTCGGGGAGGAGTACGGCAGCCTGCCCGTCAATGTGCAGATCGTGCTGGCCGGGCAACTGCGCCTGGACACCCGGGTCTGGGGCGACTGGCTCAGCCAGGTCACCGAGGTGTGCCTGGAGGTCTTCTCCGAGGAGGAGGCTCGCACGCTGCTCTCCACCCACGGGGTCACCGACGAACCCAGCGTCGAACTGGTGCTGCGCCTGTCGGGCCGGCTGCCGCTGCTGGTCGACATGCTGGCCCGGAGCGATCCGGGAGGGGGCGCGGGCTTGGCCGATCCCTCCGAGACCGCGGTCGAGAGGTTCCTGAAGTGGGAGCCGGACCAGGTGCGGCGCGAGGCCGCGCTGGCCTGTGCGCTTCCTCTGCAGATCGACGAGGACATCTACCGCGCGGTCGTCCCCGAGTCCGCGGCGGAGAGCTATTCGTGGCTGCGCGGCCTGGCCTTCGTCTCTCCCCAGGGGGGCCGCTGCCGCTATCACGACGTCGTACGCGCCGCGATGCTGCGCCTGCAGCGGACCCGGTCGCCCGCTCGGTGGCAGCAGGCGCACACCCGCCTGGCCGACCTGTGCCGGCAGTGGCGGCTCGCGGTGGAGGCGGACATCGGCACCGACCCCGAGGACCACTGGAGGGACGCCACCTGGCGGGAGCACCGGCTGAACGAGACGTATCACCGGCTGTGCGCGAATCCTCGTACCGCACTGCCCGACGCGCTCCGCCAGAGTGCCCACGCCGTTGAACTCGATGTCGCCACGCTGCGCCGTTGGGCACAGATCCTCGGCCGCGCGGGACTCGACACCGACGCGGTGGCCCTCAGCTCCTGGGGCCATCGCATCGAAGCCGCGGCCGAACAGGAGAGGCCGGGTGCGGCCGCGCTGACTCTGCTGCTGAGCGCGCCCGAACTCGATGCGGCCGGCAGGGCGTTGGCGTACACCGTCCGTGCCGCGGAACACCGGCACGTAGGTGACACGGGGAGCGCGCTGGCGGACTGCGAGGCTGCCGTCGCCCTCACGCCGGACGCGGCCCGCCCCCACGCGGGGCTCGGGGAGACCTACCGGGTCCTGGGCCGTCATGAGGAAGCGGTCGCCTCCTGCACCCGTGCGGTGGAGATCGACCCGCAGTATGTCCTGGCCTTCGGTACCCGCGGTGACGCCTATCGGAATCTGGGGCGCCATGACGAGGCCTTCGCCGATTTCGACCGGGCCGTCGAGATCGATCCGCAGTACGCGTGGGCATACGGCAGCCGGGCTCAGGTGTACGAGGCTCTGGGGCGGCAGGAGGAGGCCCTCGCCGATTTCGACCGGGCCATCGGGATCGATCCACGCTACGAGTGGGCTCTCGGGAGCCGGGCGGAGCTGTTCGAGCGGATGGGCCGGCACGAGGAGGCCCTGGCCGACTACGACCTGGCCGTCGAGATCGATCCGCAGTACGCCTGGGCCTACGCCAGCCGGGCTCAGACGTACGAGTCCCTGGGGCGGCAGGAGGAGGCCCTCGCCGACTACGACCGCGCCATCGGGATCGCCCCGCTCTATGAGTGGGCCCTCGGGAGCCGGGCGCAGCTGTTCGAGCGGATGGGCCGGCACGAGGAAGCTGTCGCCGACTACGACCGGGCGGTTGAGATCGACCCGCAGTACGCGTGGGCCTACGGCAGCCGGGCGCGGGTGAACGAGGCCATGGGCCGGCGGGAGGAGGCCATTGCCGACTACACCCGGGCGATCGACATCGTGCCCGACTACGCCTGGGCCATCGCCGGCCGCGCCAATGTCCATGCCGCGCTGGGCCGTCACGAGGAGGCCCTGAGCGGTTTCGACCGGGCTGTCAGCACCGATCCGCAGTACGCGTGGGCCTACGGCAGCCGGGCTCAGGTGTACGAGTCCCTGGGCCGGCGGGAGGAGGCCATTGCCGACTACACCCGGGCCCTCGACATCCGCCCCGGGTACGCCTGGGCCGCCGGCAGCCGTGGTGAGTTGTACGAACGCCTCGGCCGCTACGAAGCCGCGGTCGCCGATCTCACCCGGGCCATCGAGATCAATCCGACCTCGGACTGGACCTTGTGCACCCGTGCCCGGACGTATCTGCGCCTGGGCAGGCACGACGAGGCCGTCGCCGACTGCGCCCGGGCCGTGGAGGTCGATCCGGAGGACGGCTGGAATCAGATGCTGTACGCCCTCGCGCTGCGGGCGGCGGATGACGGCCAGGAGGCGGAGGCGCGTTTCGCGCGTGCCGCGAGCATCTTCACCGCTGTCGATGAGGGAGACGACAGGGCTGTGGACGCCCACCAGGGCCTGCTCGTCCTCTCCTGCGCCCTGCTCGAAGGCGACAGCGCCGCCGCCCGGTGCGAAGCGCTGGTCGGGCTCGGGCCGGGGGCGAGCCAGGTCGGGGAGACCATCGAGGACCTCTCGTTCCTCCGCGAGGTCGTTCCCGGGGCGGGACCGGGCGTCGAGTCGGTCGTGCGGCGGCTGCGGGAGACGCTCTAGCCCTGCTGTTCCGGCGCCCCGAGGTGCTCATGCGCGTCGGTGCGGGCCCGGTCCCGGGAGCGCCGGGCGGCGCCCGACCAGCCGCAGGTGCAGCGTGCCAGACAGAACGAGCCCCGTTCGACGGTCGTGGTGCTGTGTGCCGGAGCGGGGTCGTGGACGGGGGAGTCCGAGGGGTCCTGATACACGCGTCCACGGTACCGGGGGCCCCGTACGGCGGTCACGGAGTGGGCCGATCGGCTGCCGGAAGGGGCCCCGTGGCGTGACGAGGCGCCCCGGCCGTCGTTAGGCGAGACGGGCGGGAACTCGGTCAGGTGTACGTCGTTGGGGGTTGGCAGGCGATGGTGGTGCGGCAGCACAGGTGCGGAGGCGGGGCACTGGCTGTGTGCGCCCTGGCCGTCGCCGGCGTGATGACGGTGGGCAGCGGATGCTCCGGTACGGGCGGCGACGGCGGTGACGGGGCCGGTGAGCGCGCTGTCGCCCGGGACGGCCCGGCCGGCACCCCCGTTGCCGTGGTCCGGCGGGCAGCCGAGGAGCTGGCCCTCGCGGGCAGCGCCGAGACGCGTACTTCGATGGAGACCGCGGCCGGCGGGACCCGGGTGACGATCAGGGGCAAGGGGGCGTACGACTTCCGGAAACAGCTCGGCCGGATCAAGGTCGTCCTGCCGAAGGACGCCGCCGGGTCCGACGAGCACCGGCCGATCACGGAACTGCTGGCACCCGGTGCGCTCTACATGAAGAACCGTGGTGCCGGGGTGCCCGACGACAAATGGGTGCGGATCGACACGACGACCCTGGAGGACGGCAATCTGGTCACCGGCGGTGTGACCGATCCGACGGCCGCCGCCGAGCTGCTGCGCGGCGCGGACGAGGTGACGTACGTCGGACGGACGGAGCTGGCCGGAGTCGCGGTCCGGCACTACCGGGGGATCGCGGACATCGGGCGGGCGGCGCGGGCCGCCTCGCCGTCCTCGCGCGGGGCGCTCACCGCCGCGGCGAAAGGGTTCAGCACGGATTCGGTGCCCTTCGACGTCTATCTGGACGACGAGGGCCTGCTGCGGAAGGTGCGCCACCGCTTCACCTTCGCGACCGAGGGGCCGGCGGTGGCGGTGGTGTCGACGATGCTGCTCTACGGCTTCGGGGCGCCGGTCTCCGTGGATCTTCCCCCCGAGGCGGACATCTACACGGGTCGGGTCCAGCAGGGTCGGAGTGGCCCGGAAACGCCGTAGGGAGGGGGCCGAAATGGTCCGTCCGTGCCATGCGCGGTGTGTGCCCCGCTCCCTACGCTAGGGAGTCGGTGCGCCAGGAGTCGGCGACAGCAGAGAGAGGTGACGCAGGTGGTGACGCTCAGCGCTCCGAACGCTCAGGACTGTGTGGCCCTCGCCGAGATCGAACTGTGCGGCGAGCTCATGATCGCGGCAGCGGACGCGCTCGAGGACCGGCTCAGTCCCGACCGTATCGACGAGGTGCTCAACGTCGGGGCTGACTGCGCGGAGCCGGCGCCGACGATCCCCCGGCAGGTCCGCCACCGGGGATGATCCGTCCCTGCACAGGGCGCTTTCATGTACGCAGGAGGCGGGCGATCGCCTTGGTGGCCTCCTCGACCTTCGCGTCGATCTCCTCGCCGCCCTTGAGTGCGGCGTCCGCGACGCAGTGGCGCAAATGCTCCTCCAGCAGCTGGAGCGCGAAGGACTGCAGGGCCTTCGTGGAGGCCGAGACCTGGGTGAGTATGTCGATGCAGTAGACGTCCTCGTCCACCATCCG
Organism: Streptomyces sp. NPDC060209; assembly: GCF_042728155.1. Lineage (NCBI taxonomy): Bacteria > Bacillati > Actinomycetota > Actinomycetes > Kitasatosporales > Streptomycetaceae > Streptomyces > Streptomyces sp. NPDC060209. The sequence continues at coordinate 17,076 of NZ_JBHWZS010000053.1, read as the reverse complement.
CTGGAGGCCGCGGATCTGGCCCTCGATGCGGCGCAGGCGCTTGAGGTGCTCCTCCTTCTGGTGGTGGTACCCGTGGATTCCGCGGTCGTGGTCGGTGACGACCGCTTCCGTACCGGCTGCGTCGGTGGCCTCGGTGGTGGTCATGGGGTCCTCCCGTTGTCCTCTTGGCCTGCGGTGAGCGTGCCGTTCTGTGCCGTCTGTATACCCCTGCCGGGTATATCGTAACGAATCCAGCCGAAACGTGACCGGGGGGCCGTGCTGATCACTGTGCCCGATGCGCGACACTGAAGAACGCCGGTTAGCCGTGGCCGGATGATGCGCCTAGCATCAGCCTGACCGAATCCAAAGCACCCCGAGGACCCCACGTGCGCTTTCGTCTGACCCCCAGGGAGACGAGCTTCTACGACATGTTTTCCGCATCCGCGGACAACATCGTCACGGGCTCGAAACTCCTCATGGAACTGCTCGGGGCGGATTCTGCCTCCCGAGTCGAGATCGCGGAGCGTATGCGGGCAGCGGAGCACGCGGGGGACGATGCCACCCACGCGATCTTCCACCAGCTGAACTCCTCCTTCATCACGCCGTTCGACCGCGAGGACATCTACAACCTCGCCTCGTCGCTCGACGACATCATGGACTTCATGGAGGAGGCCGTCGACCTGGTCGTGCTGTACCAGGTCGAGGAGCTCCCGAAGGGTGTCGAGCAGCAGATCGAGGTCCTGGCCAGAGCGGCGGAGCTGACCGCCGAGGCCATGCCGAGCCTGCGGACGATGGACAACCTCACCGAGTACTGGATCGAGGTCAACCGCCTGGAGAACCAGGCCGACCAGATCCACCGCAAGCTGCTCGCCCAGCTCTTCAACGGCAAGTACGACGCCATGGAAGTGCTGAAGCTCAAGCAGATCGTGGATGTGCTGGAAGAGGCGGCTGACGCGTTCGAGCACGTCGCCAATACGGTGGAGACCATCGCGGTCAAGGAGTCCTGAACCTCGTGGACACCTTTGCGCTGATCGTGACCATCGGTGTCGCGCTCGGCTTCACGTATACGAACGGCTTCCACGACTCGGCGAACGCCATCGCCACCTCGGTCTCCACTCGGGCGCTGACCCCGCGTGCGGCTCTGGCGATGGCCGCTGTGATGAACCTCGCAGGCGCCTTCCTGGGCCAGGGGGTCGCCAAGACCGTCAGCGAAGGCCTGATCGCCACGCCCGAAGGCCAGAAGGGGATGGGCATCCTCTTCGCGGCGTTGGTCGGCGCGATCATATGGAACCTGGTCACCTGGTACTACGGCCTGCCGTCGTCGTCCTCGCACGCCCTGTTCGGCGGCATGGTCGGCGCGGCGCTGGCCGGCGGGACGATGGTGCACTGGGACGGGGTGCTCGAGAAGGTCGTCATCCCTATGTTCCTGTCTCCGGTCATCGGCCTGGTCGTCGGCTATCTGGTGATGGTCGCGATCATGTGGATATTCAGGAAGTCCAACCCTCACAAGGCCAAGCGCGGCTTCCGCATCGCCCAGACGGTCTCGGCGGCGGGCATGGCGCTCGGACACGGTCTGCAGGACGCCCAGAAGACGATGGGCATCGTGGTGATGGCCCTGGTCATCGCCGACGTCGAGGGCCCGAACGACGAGATCCCGGTCTGGGTGAAGATCGCCTGCGCGGCGATGCTGTCCCTCGGGACGTACGCGGGCGGCTGGCGCATCATGCGGACGCTCGGCCGCAAGATCATCGAGCTGGACCCGCCGCAGGGCTTCGCCGCCGAGACGACCGGCGCGTCGATCATGTTCGGCTCGGCGTTCCTGTTCCACGCACCGATCTCCACGACTCATGTGATCACCTCGGCGATCATGGGTGTCGGCGCGACGAAGCGCGTGAACGCGGTCCGCTGGGGCGTGGCCAAGAACATCATCATGGGGTGGTTCATCACGATGCCGGCCGCGGCACTGGTGGCCGCGCTCAGCTATGGGATCGTCGTGCTGCTCTTCGGCTGACGCTGCCCGGGGCTCGTATCCACGGTTCCCCGTGGACGGCCTGATCGCGGGAATGGGTCCGCCCCTGCTCTCTTGTGGAGAGCGGGGGCGGGCCCTTTGCCTTGTGGTGGCACCGCCATGCAGCACCCCAAGGCCGTCTGTGGTTATCCGAAGCGGCCCGAGATGTAGTCCTCGGTCGCCTGCACCGACGGGTTGGAGAAGATCCGCTCCGTCTCGTCGATCTCGATCAGCCGGCCGGGCTTGCCCACCGCTGAGAGATTGAAGAAGGCCGTACGGTCCGAGACTCGTGCCGCCTGCTGCATGTTGTGCGTCACGATGACGATCGTGAAGCGCTCCTTCAGCTCGCCGATCAGGTCCTCGATGGCGAGGGTCGAGATCGGGTCGAGCGCCGAGCACGGCTCGTCCATCAGCAGCACTTCCGGCTCGACCGCGATCGCGCGGGCGATGCACAGGCGCTGCTGCTGGCCGCCGGAGAGGCCGGAGCCCGGCTTGTTCAGGCGGTCCTTGACCTCGTTCCAGAGGTTGGCGCCCCTGAGGGACTTCTCGACGATGTCCGACAGCTGGTTCTTGCGGTACGAGCCGTTCAGCCGCAGGCCGGCCGCGACGTTGTCGAAGATCGACATGGTCGGGAAGGGGTTCGGGCGCTGGAAGACCATGCCGACCGTGCGGCGCACCGTGACGGGGTCGACGCCGGAGCCGTACAGATTCTCGTCGTCCAGCAGCACCTTGCCCTCGACGCGGCCACCGGGGGTGACCTCGTGCATGCGGTTCAGGGTGCGCAGGAAGGTGGACTTGCCGCAGCCGGACGGGCCGATGAAGGCGGTCACGGAGCGGGGCTCCACCGTCATCGAGATGTCCTCGATGGCCTTGTGGGAGCCGTAGTAGGCGGTGAGGCCGCCGATGTCGATGCGCTTGGCCATGTGAATCACTGCTTCTTTCGGGTCGCCGATGGCCGCGTCAGCGACCGGTCTTGGGGGCCTTCCAGCGGGCGATGCCGCGGGCCACCAGATTGAGGATCATGACGAAGGCGATCAGCACCAGGGCGGCGGCCCAGGCTCGGTCGTAGGACGCGACCTCGCCGATCTTGTACTGCTCGTAGATGTAGAACGGCAGCGAGGACTGGGCGCCTTCGAAGGGGTTGGTGTTGATCAGCTGGCTGCCGAAGACCAGCAGCATGATCGGAGCCGTCTCTCCGGCGATACGGGCGATGGCGAGCATGACGCCCGTCGTGATGCCGCCGATCGCGGTCGGGAGGACCACCTTCAGGATGGTGCGCCACTTCGGGATGCCGAGGGCCAGGGAGGCCTCGCGGAGCTCGTTGGGGACGAGCTTGAGCATCTCCTCGGTGGAGCGGACCACGACCGGGATCATCAGGATGGTCAGGGCCAGCGCGCCCATCAGGCCGGAGTAGTCCAGCTTCGCCATCAGCATGATCGACAGGATGAAGAGGCCGGCCACGATGGACGGGATGCCCGTCATGACGTCGACGAAGAAGGTGACGGCCTTGGCGAGCGCGCCCTTGCCGTACTCCACCAGGTAGACCGCGGTCAGCAGACCCAGGGGGGCGGAGATCACCGTGGCGATCCCGACCTGCTCCAGGGTGCCGATCAGTGCGTGGTAGACGCCGCCGGTGTGCTCGGCGCCGAGGACGCCGGCCATGGAGTGGGTGAGGAAGTAGCCGTCGAGGCGCTCCGCACCGCGGCTGACGGTCGTCCACAGCAGCGAGGCGAGCGGGACGACGGCGACGAGGAAGCACACCCAGACGATGCTGGTGGCGAGGCGGTCCTTGGCCTGGCGCTGGTTCTCGATCACGGTCGTCGCCACGTACGAGATGACCAGGAAGAACAGGGCGGAGATCAGGCCCCACTGGACGCGGCTGTGCCAGCCGGCCGCCAGGGAGATCCCCACGCCGAGCGCGATCGCCACGACGGCGAAGCCGAGCGGGGCCCAGCGGGGGAGGCTGCGGCTGCTGAGGCCGGACTTCCGGGGTTCCGGCGAGATCCGCGGACGGTTGTCCTGGATGTCGGTGGTGGTGGCGTTGCTCATGCGTTGGCCCCCGAGTACTCCTTGCGGCGGGCGATGATGAGCCGGGCCGCGCCGTTGACCAGCAGGGTGAGGACGAAGAGGACGAGGCCCGAGGCGATCAGGGCGTCACGCCCGACGAACTGGTCGGCCTCGCCGAACTTGGCGGCGATGTTCTGCGCGAAGGTGCCCCCGCCAGGGTTGAGCACGTGCAGCGAGATCAGGAAGCTTGGGGAGAGGACCGTGGCGACGGCCATCGTCTCGCCCAGCGCCCGGCCCAGGCCCAGCATCGATGCCGAGATGACGCCGGAGCGGCCGAAGGGGAGCACCGAGAGGCGGATGACCTCCCAGCGGGTGGCGCCGAGGGCGAGCGCCGCTTCCTCGTTCATCTTCGGGACCTGGAGGAAGACCTCGCGGCTGACGCTGGTCACGATCGGCAGGATCATGATCGCGAGCAGGATGCCGACGGTGAAGAGCGAGCGGGGGATTCCGATCTCGGTCTGATCGAAGATGTACGTCCAGCCGAAGAACTGGTCGAGCCAGAGGTTCAGGCCCTCCAGATACGGGACGAGGACGAGAGCGCCCCAGATGCCGTAGATGATGCTGGGCACCGCGGCGAGCAGGTCGATCACGTAGGCGAGGGGGGCGGCCAGCTTGCGCGGCGCGTAGTGCGAGATGAAGAGGGCGATGCCGACAGCGATCGGAACCGCGATGACCATCGCGATGATCGAGCTGACGACCGTGCCGAAGAGCAGGACCGCGATGCCGAAGACCGGCGGGTCACCGGCCGGGTTCCAGTCGAGGGTGGTGAGGAAGTTGCCCTCGTTCTGCGATATCGCGAGATAGGCGCGGTAGCTGAGGAACACGGCGATCGACGCCATGACCACGAGCAGCAGAATGCCCGAGCCGCGTGAGAGGCCCAGGAAGATCTTGTCGCCTGCGCGCCCGGTGGACATGGGGCGGCCGCGTGTTTCCGGCGGAGCCGGTGGGATGTCGAGCGGTGTGGTGGAAGCCATGGTCTTTCCGGTCTGTGTGGGGGAGCGGCTGGCTCCCCTGGCGGCGGTGCACCGGATGGGTCGGGCGGTGGGGGCCGGTCCGGAGGGGTGCGCCGGACCGGCCCGCCTGTGCGTGCGTGTCGTGCGTGGGACTACTTCAGGCCGGCGACCGTCTCGCGGACCTTGGCGTTGATCGCCTCGGGGATCGGGGCGTAGCCGGCGTCGGTCAGGACCTTCTGGCCGTCCGCGGAGGCGGTGTAGTTCAGGAAGGACTTGACCGTGGGGAGGGTCTCGGCCTTGTTGCCGGTGTCGCAGACGACCTCGTACGTCACCAGGACCAGCGGGTACGCGCCCTCGGCCTTGGTGGTGTAGTCGAGGTCGAGCGCCAGGTCCTTGCCGGTGCCCTTGACCTTGGCGGCGGCGATGGCCTTGGAGGCGTTCTCCGAGGTGGCCTTGACCGGGGTCGCACCGCCCGTGTTGATGTCGACGGTGGTGATCTCCTGCGACTTGGCGTACGACAGCTCGAAGTAGCCGATGGAGCCGTCGACGGCCTTCACCTGGGTGGCGACACCGGAGGATCCGGACGCGGCCTGGCCACCGGGGGCGGGCCACTTCTTCTCGGCCTCGTACTTCCAGTCGCTCGGGGCCGCGGCGTTCAGGTACTTGCCGAGGTTCTGCGTGGTGCCGGAGTCCTCGGAGCGGTGGAAGGGCTGGATCGCCTTGTCCGGCAGCTTGACGCCGTCGTTGAGCTTGGCGATCGCCGGGTCGTTCCACTTCTTGATCTTGGTGTCGAAGATCTTGGCGAGGGTGGAGGCGTCCAGCGTGAGGCTGTCGACGCCCTCCAGGTGGAAGCCGACCGCGATGGGGCCGCCGACCATGGGCAGGTTGATCCCCTGGCCGGTCTTGCAGATCTTCTTCGACTCGGTGACCTCTTCGGGCTTCAGGGCGGAGTCCGAGCCGGCGAAGCCGACGGTGCCCTGGTTGAACGCGACGATGCCCTCGCCCGAGGAGGAGGAGCTGTAGTTGACCTCCACGCCGGAGCAGGCGGCCATGTAGTTCTTGACCCAGAGGTCCATCGCGTTCTTCTGGGCGCTGGACCCGGAAGCGCGCAGCTGGCCCTCGGCGCCGTCGCACTTGATGTTCGACGCGGCGGCGCTGGTCTTGCCGCCGCCGTCCGCGTCGGTGCCGGTGTTGTCGTCCGAACCGCACGCCGTGAGGACCAGGGCGCCGGAGACGGCGAGGGCACCGAGCGCGGTGGCACGAAGCCGGTTCTTGCGCTGAAGCTTCACTTTCGGGGTGTTCCTTCCAGGAGCCGCCGCGGCTGGTGGGGCGAGGCGGCGTGCGATGAGGAATGGTGCGTGGCTTGGTGCCGTGCACCTGGTACGTCCGAAATTAGGCAGAACAGGTGAAGCGCCCTACGGGGCAGAGTGAACGGCAGGTGAACCGTGTCGGGCGGGCTGGTTCCGCTGGTAACGCGGCGTGGCGAGCCGGACCGCAGGTGTGTCACGGGGCGCCGGAGGGGGCTGACGTGGCTGTGCGGCGGTCTTCGGGCGCGGCGGGCCTGAGGCCCGCCGCCTGCGCCCCCGGTGTGGCGGGCCCGGTTCGGCGCGCCTCGTCCTCAGTCGCCGGTCGGGCTTGAATCCGCCGGTCCGGCGCGCAGGAAGGCGTCCAGTTGGACGCGGTCGCCGGGGCGGGTCAGACGGGCGCGGGCGGACTCGGGGGGCAGCCATGCCAGCCGGTCGACCTCGTCGTTGGGCACGAAGGTGCCATCCGCCGCCTCCGCCGCCCAGTAGCTGACCTCCTTGGGGCGGCCGTTCGCCGTGTACCGGGCGGTCGGCAGGGCGACGTCCGGCACGCAGCGATGGCCCGTCTCCTCCAGGACCTCGCGCAGGGCGGCCTCCAGAGCCGTCTCGCCGCGCTTCAGCTTGCCTTTCGGATACGACCAGTCGTCGTAGCGCGGCCTGTGGACCAGGCAGATCTCCGGGCCGCCGTCCGGGGAACGGCGCCAGAGCACACAGCCCGCCGCCAGGACGAGGCCGCTCATGGCACGGTCACCGCCGCCGCGTACGGCCAGGTCTCCCGGAACGCCGCGCGCGCCGCCTCCACCTCGTGCCGCTGGTCGGCGTGGAGCACCCCCAGGGCGTACGCCGTCGCCGGGGCGATGCGCGGGGTGCGCGCCGCCGCCGCCGCGGCAGCGGCGGCCTCTGCCGCGTCCCGGTGCAGGTCCAGCGCGTGCCCCGGCCCGGCCAGGGCCGGATCGGGGGCGCCCCGCAGCATCTCGTGTGCGTACCGGTGCAGCCGCAGCAGCCGGCGGGCCTGGTGCCAGAGGGCGTCGTGGGCCTCGTTGTACGGCTCCACAGCCTCGTCGGGCGGGAGCGCGGCCACCGCGTCCAGCATCCGCTGCTCGGCCAGCTCGGCCGGGGCGTGCAGCACCACGGCCGCGGGTTCCGCGGCCGAGGGCGACAGGGGGACCTCCGAGGCGAGCAGCGCGACCGCGTCGGCGACGGCGTGGAAGCGGGAGGAGCCCAGCGCCTGGAGCGCCGCCGAGTGGGCGCGGGTCCGGGCCAGGGTCAGCCTGCGTTCCAGGAGGGCTCCGGCCCGGGCCGCGCCGACGCCGAGCGCCGCCCGCTCCTTGTCGGTCTCGGCCGGGAAGTCCCCCGAAGGGGGCCGGGCCGCCGGGAGCGAGGCGCCGGAGAGCTGGTGCAGGGCCTCCAGGAGCCGGCCGAGCCGGGTGGCGTACGCGTGTTCGCGGGCCAGGGTGCCGGAGAGCCAGGCCAGTTCCGCCAGGAGCTGGTCGGCCCAGGCCGGTTCGAGTGCTCCCCGGAAGGTGTGCAGCGTGCCGCTGATCCGGCGTGCCGCGTGGCGCAGGGCGCGGGCGGCGTCGTCGGCGCTCTGCGTGCCGGCGTCCGCGGGGGCGCTGTGCTCGCGGTGCAGCCGCAGGCCCCGCAGGAAACAGGCGGCCTGTTCGCGCAGGTAGGGCGCGAGGACCGTTTCCGCGGAGAGGGTCGTCGTCTGGTGGTCAGGGCGTCGCACGCCGGCGCCTCCGGGCGTCAATGAGCATCTCTTGTACGTGCCGCAGCGGCTGCCCGTCCGTGTCCGTGGCGTGCCGGGTCCAGTTTCCGTCGGGGCCCAGGTGCCAGGAGGAGGTGGTGTCGGACATGCCTGTTTCCAGGAGCCTGCTGAGGGCGGCGCGATGCGCGGGGTCGGTGACGCGGACCAGTGCTTCGATCCGGCGGTCGAGGTTTCGGTGCATCATGTCGGCGCTGCCGAACCACACTTCGGGCTCGCCGCCGTTGCCGAAGGCGAAGACCCGGGAGTGTTCGAGGAAGCGGCCCAGTATCGAGCGGACCCGGACGTTCTCGGAGAGGCCGTTGACGCCGGGGCGGATCGCGCAGATGCCGCGCACCCAGATGTCGACCGGCACCCCGGCCTGTCCCGCCCGGTAGCAGGCATCGATGACCGCTTCGTCGACCATCGAGTTGACCTTGATGCGCACGTAGGCGGTGCGGCCCGCGCGCTGGTGGGTGATCTCCTTGTTGATGCGGGCGATCAGTCCGTCGCGCAGGGATTTCGGGGCGACCAGCAGCCGGCGGTAGGTCTCGCGGCGGGAGTAGCCGGAGAGCCGGTTGAAGAGGTCGGAGAGGTCCGCCCCGACCTGCGGGTCGGCGGTCAGCAGGCCGAGGTCCTCGTAGAGCCGCGCCGTCTTGGGGTGGTAGTTGCCGGTGCCGACGTGGGAGTAGCGGCGCAGCGTGTCGCCCTCCTGGCGGACGACGAGCGACAGCTTGCAGTGGGTCTTGAGGCCGACGAGGCCGTAGACGACGTGGCAGCCGGACTCCTCCAGCTTGCGGGCCCACTTGATGTTGGCCTGTTCGTCGAAGCGCGCCTTGATCTCGACGAGGACGAGGACCTGCTTGCCGGATTCGGCCGCGTCGATCAGGGCGTCCACTATCGGGGAGTCGCCCGAGGTCCGGTACAGGGTCTGCTTGATCGCGAGGACGTCCGGATCTCCCGCCGCCTGTTCCAGGAAGGCCTGGACGGAGGTGGAGAAGGAGTCGTACGGGTGGTGCAGCAGCACATCGCGTTCGCGCAGGGCGGCGAATATGTCGGGCGCCGAGGCGGACTCGACCTCGGCGAGATCGCGGTGGGTGCCGGCGATGAACTTGGGGTACTTCAGCTCGGGCCGGTCCAGCGACGCGATGCCGAACAGGCCGGTGAGGTCGAGCGGTCCCGGCAGCGGGTAGAGCTCGGTCTCGGAGATCTTCAGCTCGCGTACGAGGAGGTCCAGGACGTACGGGTCGATGGACTCCTCGACCTCCAGTCGGACCGGCGGGCCGAATCGGCGCCGCATGAGCTCCTTCTCCAGGGCCTGGAGCAGATTCTCGGCGTCGTCCTCCTCGACCTCGAGGTCCTCGTTCCTGGTGACCCGGAACATGTGGTGGGCGAGGACCTCCATGCCCGGGAAGAGCTCTTCGAGGTGGGCCGCGATGATGTCCTCTATCGGGACGTAACGCTGCGGGGACGCCTCCAGGAAGCGGGTGAGCAGCGGCGGCACCTTGACGCGGGCGAAGTGGCGGTGGCCGCTGACGGGATTGCGTACGACGACGGCGAGGTTCAGCGAGAGCCCGGAGATGTACGGGAACGGGTGCGCCGGGTCGACGGCCAGCGGGGTCAGCACGGGGAAGACCCGCTGCCGGAAGAAGGTGAAGAGGCGGGCCTGCTCCTTCTCGGTCAGCTCGGGCCAGCGGACCAGCTGGATTCCCTCGTCGGACAGGGCGGGCGCGATGTCCTGTTGGTAGCAGGCGGCGTGGCGGGCCATGAGCTCGCGGGATCGGGTCCAGATCAGGTCGAGGACCTCGCGGGGCTGCAGTCCGGACGCGGACCGGGTGGCGACACCGGTCGCGATGCGGCGCTTGAGACCGGCGACCCGGACCATGAAGAACTCGTCCAGGTTCGAGGCGAAGATCGCGAGGAAGTTAGCCCGTTCGAGTAGTGGTGTGGCGGGGTCCTCGGCGAGTTCCAGAACGCGTTCGTTGAACGCGAGCCAACTGCGCTCCCGGTCCAGGAACCTGCCCTGCGGCAGCTCGTCGCCGTCCGTCTCGGGCTCGTACGCGTCGACGTCGTTGTCCAGATCGGGGTCCAGGTCGGCGGCTGTGGACAGGCCTGCGGGCACGGAGCCCGCGACGGCGTGCGGCCGGTGGGAGGCGAGGGAGCCGACCGACGGCTGGACGGGCTGGACCGGGACCTCGGAGCTGGGCTGCTGGCTCATGGACCTATTCTTCCGCGCGTTCGGCTCCTCAGGCGCGTCGGAGCCCATAAAGATCGCGGAAGAAGCGGAAGTCGGTCCCGGGCCGGGGCCGCTCCCGTTGCGGGGGGTGGGCACAGCTGGCTGCATCCCGTGAGGGTCGCAAGCCCGTCTGAATGGCCGGTAACGGTGACATGACGTACAGGAAGCGTTGTGACTGCGGTGCCGTCCCCGTTTTCCCCGTCCTCACCGTAGGTGAACCCCCTGCCCGGACTCCCCCCGGGGCCCGGACAGGGGTGGCTCTCAGGCGGTGCGACGGCGCAGCACCCGGAAGGCGAGCGCCAGGGCCATGGCGGCCAGGGCGAGCAGGATGCCGGTCTCGACGAGCTGGATGGGCCAGAAGTGAGAGGCGGGGTGGTAGTCGAGGTAGTGGCTGGTGATGTCGTTGTCGGTCATGCACCGGAGCCGGTCCGCCGCGTCCGCGGACTGCGAGCACACGTCCTGCGACAGCCGTTCTCCGCCGCTGGTGAGGTGTCCCGTTTCCACCCACCAGATGCCCTCTTCGGCGTTCAGGGTCGCGCCGGTGAGTGTGCGCGGGGGCCACAGCTCTCCGCGCCAGTAGGTGAAGACAGTGACGGCCGTGCCGGTGACGAGCGCGGAGACGGTCAGTGCGGGGAGGGTGCGGCGTACCAACAGGCCGGTGAGTGCTCCGACGGCCATCCCGAAAACGGTGTGGGCGAGGGGAAGGACTCCCGAAGCGCTGAAGACATGTGCCTCATGCCACTGGACGGGGTAAGGCGTGTCCGCATAGGACCGCGCCCAGGCGAGTACGGCCGTCAGCACGGACACACCGGCCAGCAGCAGCGCGGCGGGCACGGCGAGCTTGGCGGCGAGCCAGCGGGCGGGCGAGATGGACTGCGTCCAGGAGACCTGGAAGGTGCCGCTCTCCAGTTCCCTGGCGATCATCGGTCCCGCGACGAACACACTGATGAGCAGCGGCAGGGCCCTCAGCGCCAAGGCGGCGTAGTCGAACACCTGGCCGAGAGTGTAAATGGTGTCCATGTAGTCGCGAACGGGTTGGTGGCAGCTGCGGCCCGGATCTCCCTCGGCCGAGCAGGGGCCGGACTCGAAGGCGTCGACGACGTGGGCCGACCACAGGGCGGCCGCGATCAGGGTGATCACACAGGCCAGGGCGAGCCCGCCCGCGATCCACAGCGTCCACCGGTGCTGCCGTACGACGACGCGGGAGGGGCCGCGCAGGGAAGGCCGTGGAGGGGTGAGGGTGCTCATATCGCGGCCACCTCCTCGTGGGTGTGCGCGCTCGGGGTGAGGAGCGGCGGGGCCTCAGGTGAGCGGAGGTGTGCCAGCAGCAGCTCTTCCAGGGACGGCTCCGTGACGTCCCAGGCGGTGTCGTCCACCGGTCCTTGGCGCCGTACCAGCGCGGTGAGCTGCCGCCCCGTCGTGCGCGACTCGACGACGGTGTGCGGGGCCAGGTCGCGGGCCTGTCCGGTGAGCACGGCGTGCGCGGCGACGATGTCGTCGCTCTCACCGCCCAGGCGCACCCGGCCGCCGTCGAGGAACAGGAGGTAGTCGCAGGATCCCTCCAGCTCGGTGAGGATGTGCGACGACATCACGATGGTCGTCCCGTGCTCGGCCGCCTCGGCCATCAGGACGCCCATCAGCTGGAGACGGGCGAGCGGGTCGAGGTCGGCCATCGGCTCGTCGAGCAGCATCAGTTCGGGCCGCTTGCCGAGGGCGAGGGCCAGGGCGAGCCGGGTGCGCTGACCGCCGGAGAGCGTCCGGACCTTCGCGTCCTGGGGGAGCGGGCCGGCGATCCGGTCGGCGGCCGTGCGGTCCCAGGTGGCGGGGTTGAGCTCGGCCCCCGCCCACAGGGTGTCGGCCACGGTGAGCTGTGGGTACAGCGGCTTGTCCTGCGAGACGTACGCGATACGGGGGCGGGCCTCTGCGGGGGTGGAGCCGAGCACCCGCACCGACCCCTCGGCGGGCCGGAGCAGGCCGGCCGTGAGGGAGAGCAGGGTGGACTTCCCGGCGCCGTTGGGTCCGACGAGAGCGCATATCCGTCCGGCGGGCAGCCGGAACGAGCAGTCGCGCAGCGCCCACCCGCGCTTTCGCCCATAGGCCATACCGAGGCCGATCGCCTCGATCGCGGCACCTGTCATGAGTGCTGGTCCCCCTTGAATGTGCTGTCCAGTACGTCGGTGAAGAGCGCGCTCACGTCGTCCTTGTCCAGGCCTGCGGCGCGGGCCCTGCGGGTCCACTCGGACAGCTCGGCACGCAGGGGCGGGTCGGTGGTGACCGCCGCGCTGCCGAGGGTCCGGCGGACGAAGGTGCCGAGGCCGCGGCGGGCCTCGACGAGCCCTTCGCGTTCCAGTTCGCGGTAGGCCTTGAGCACGGTGTTCGGATTGATCGCCGTGGCTTCGACGACCTCGCGGGCCGTGGGCAGCCGGTCGCCCGGCTCCAGCACACCGAGGCGGAGCGCCTGCTTGGTCTGCTGCACGATCTGGAGGTAGGTGGCGACGCCGCTGCGCCGGTCGATGCGGAATTCGACCGCTGCGGACTCTGCCATGTTCACCACCCTTTCACTAATTGAGTAGTGAAAGGGTGCCGGAAAGGAGGGGCGGCGTCAAGTGACGCCGCCCCTGGGTGCGTTGACCTCGGCTCAGGAGCCGGGCTCAGGCCGTCGTCAGGACTCCGTGCGGTACATCAGGTCGACCTCGTGCGTGGCGAAGCCCATCCGCTCGTACACCGACAGGGCCGCCGGGTTGTCGGCGTCCACATAGAGCATGGCCGTCGGCAGACCCCTGGAGGCCAGGTACCGCAGTCCGATCGCGGTGAGCGCCTTGCCGAGGCCGCCGCCCTGGGCGTCGGGCCGGATGCCGACGACGTAGACCTCGCCGAGCTCCTCCTCGGCGTGCACCTTCGTCCAGTGGAAGCCGATGATCTCGCCGTCGCGCTCGGCCAGGAAGAAGCCCTTCGGGTCGAACCAGGGCTCGGCCTTGCGGTCGTCCAGGTCCCGCTGGGTGAGGGACCCCTGCTCCGGGTGGTGGGCGAACGCGGCGCTGTTGACGGTGAGCCAGGCCGTGTCGTCCTGTCCCGGCACGAAGGTGCGGACGGTGACGCCCGGCGGAAGCGTCGGCTCGGCGATGTCGAGGGAGTCCAGCGGGCGGCGGAGCTGGCGCAGTTCGCGGAAGAGGGAGAGTCCGAGCACCTGCGCGAGGTGCCGGGCGGCCGACTTGCCGCCGTGCGCCCAGACCCGCAGCCGCTTCCCCGTCGCGGCGAGGAGCGCCGCACCCAGGGCCCGCCCGTGCCCACGGCCACGGTGGGCGGGCGCCACGACCAGCTCGGCGGCGGGCGCCTCGACGGGGTCGGTGTCCTCCAGCTGTGCGTACCCGGCCAGAACGCCGTCGACGGTGAGCAGGAAATGACGGACGCTCTCCCGGTGCCCGCCCCTCAGCTGCAGCCGCCCCTGCTCGGAGACGGCCTGCCGGCCATCGGTCCCGGCGGCCTCGCCGAGGAGGGCGAGGACGGCGTCGGCCTGCTCGGGGGTGAGCGCGTCGAGGGTCTCGATCTCGCGCCCGGGGGAGGGGAGGGGTGCGTCAGTCGTCATGGGTACGAGCGTACGGGGCGGGGGTGCGGCGCCGGGGGCGGCAAGCTGTTGTGGGTCCGTTCGTGCGCCGTCCGCCCTCGTCAGCCGGAGGCCGCCTCGCGGTGCAGGACTTCATGAGCGATACGGGAGAGGTCGTCCGAGCTGGGCATCAGCTCACGTACCCCTGGGGGAAGACCGGCGTACGTGCTGACCGCGAGGGGCTGGTTCTGCGACTGGAGTGCGAATTCGACGATCGTCTCGTCCTTGCTCTCCGCGATGAGGATGCCGAGTGTCCGGTCATCCCGCTCCGGGTCGCGAAGGAGGCGTTCCACAGCGCCGACGTAGAAGCCGAGCTGCCCGAGGTGCGAGGGCTGGGCCTCCGTGGTCTTCAGCTCGACCACCACGAACCGGTGGAGCTTGAAGTGGTAGAAGAGCAGGTCGATGCGGAACTCCTTGGTACCCACGGTGATGGGGTACTGGCGCCCCACGAAGGCGAAGCCGAATCCGAGCTCGGTGAGGAAGCGGACGATCCTGGTCACGAGGGCGTCCTCGAGTTCGCGCTCCGCGGCGGTGTCCGACAGCTGGGTGAAGTCCAGCCGGTACGGATCCTTGAACACCTGCTCGGCCGCATCGGACGCGTGAGGGAGCGTGACGTCGAAGTTGTTCGCGGCGGCGCCCTGGGCGAGGTGGAGCCCGCCGCGGATGTGCGTGGCCAGACGGTCGCGGGACCAGCCGTGATGCACGGCGTGCTGGGCGTAGAAGTCCCGCTCGAAGGGGGTCTTGCACCGGCTCATGAGGGTGACGACGTGCCCCCACGGCAATTGGCCAACAGCTTGTTGGCCAATTGGGCCGGGCCACGTTCGGGCCATCTGCTGCATGTACTTGAGGTTGCTGCGACTGAACCCCCGCTGGTTCGGGAATTCGGTCTGCAGCTCAGTGGCGATGCGCTCGACGACCTTCGTTCCCCACTGCTCACCGCCCTGCCGCTCCAGGATCGTCCGCCCGATCTCCCAGTACATCAGGAGCATCTCGGTGTTCACCTTGAGCTGTGCGCGCACATGCGCGCCCCGCACGATCGACTTGAGATCATCGATCATCTCGTAGAAGCCTCGCGGCAGTTCGGCCCTCTGTTGGGCCGGTACCACTGCCTGGGGGGTGAGTTCACTGTCCACGAAGACATAATTCCGGTGCATATGCATGCTGTGACGTTTCTGCGCGCATATGTAAGCCCTACGGGTGATCGACCCCTTTCTGAGCGTGCGGCAACCAGTTCGTAACCCCGAACATCTGTCGCGCTACGCGCGTTGACTCTAGGCTGCGGCAGGCGTGTCATCACCACTCACCACCTTCCGCTGGACTCACAAGGGGACCGATGTCAGCGACTCCACAGAAGAACCGCGCGTCCCGGCGGGTGCTCGCCGCCACGGCCGGGCTGGCCACCGTAGGCGCGCTCGTCGCCGCGATGCCGGCCGGCGCCCATGACAGGGGCCACGGCCACCACCGGACCGGCACCGTCGACGTGCAGCTGCTCTCCTTCAACGACCTGCACGGCAATCTGGAGCCGCCCGCCGGTTCCGCCGGAACGGTCAGTGAGACGCAGGCCGACGGCACGGTGAAGTCGGTCCCGGCCGGTGGCGTCGAGTACCTCGCCACCTCGCTGCGCACCGCGCGCGAGGGGCACCCGTACTCCGTCACCGCGGCCGGCGGGGACATGGTGGGCGCGAGCCCGCTGCTGTCGGGGCTCTTCCACGACGAGCCCACGATCGAGGCGCTCAACGGGCTCGACCTCGACGTGACGGCCGTGGGCAACCACGAGTTCGACGAGGGGGCCACGGAGCTCGCACGTCTGCAGAACGGCGGCTGCCACCCGGTCGAGGGCTGCTACGAGAAGGGCAAGAAGTTCAAGGGCGCGGACTTCCCCTACCTCGCGGCCAATGTGACGACCGAGAAGACCGGCAAGCCGGTCCTCAAGCCGTACACGGTCTGGAAGAAGAACGGCGTCAAGATCGGCTTCATCGGGGTGACCCTGGAGGGCACGCCGAACATCGTCACGGCCAACGGTGTCAAGGGCCTGAAGTTCCACGACGAGATCGAGACGGTCAACAAGTACGCGAAGGAACTGGACCGCCAGGGCGTCAAGTCCATCGTCGCGCTGATCCACGAGGGCGGGGCCCCGGCCTCCTCCTCGTACAACTACGACTGCGACAGCCCGGGTGCCGGTGACGGCATCTCCGGGCCGATCGTCGACATCGCCAAGGGCATCACGCCGAAGGTCGATGCCCTGGTCACGGGCCACACCCACCAGGCGTACGTGTGCACGGTCCCGGACCCGTCCGGCAAGCCGCGCATGGTCACCTCGGCGTCGTCGTTCGGCAAGCTCTACACCGACACGACCCTCACCTACGACCGTCGCACCAAGGACATCGTGCGTACGTCGGTGAAGTCGGTGACCTCGGAGAACCACATCGTCCGCCGGGACCAGGCCAAGGCCACCGACATGACGGCGCTGATCGCCCGCTGGAACACGCTCGCCGCCCCCATCGCAGGCCGGCCGCAGGGCTACATCTCCGCAGACATCAACGGCCGTGGCTCCACGGCCCCCGAGAAGCCGCTCGGCAATCTGATCGCCGACGCCCAGCTGGAGGGCCTGGCCCCCGCGGACAAGGGCGCCGCGGTCGTCGCGTTCATGAACCCGGGCGGTATCCGCTCCGACCTGGTGTACACGGCGTCCGGCAGTGAGGGCGACGGGGTGGTGACGTACGGCGAGTCGTTCACGGTCCAGCCGTTCACCAACATGATGAACGTCGTCGACCTCACCGGCGCGCAGCTGGTCGCCGCGTTGCAGCAGCAGGTCAGCGGCTCCAACGAGGCGTCCCCGAAGATCCTTCAGGTATCGAAGGGCCTCACCTACACGCTGGACATGACGAAGTCGGGTGCCGGCCGGGTGGTCGCGGACACGATCCGTCTGAACGGAGAGGCGATCGACCCGGCGAAGACGTACCGCGTCGCGATGAACGAGTTCCTCGCGGGCGGCGGCGACGGCTTCGCGGCTCTCGGCCAGGGCACGAACAAGCTGGTCGGCGCGTCCGACCTGGACCTGTTCAACGCCTACCTGGCTGCGCACTCCACGGCTTCCGCACCGCTGGCCCCTCCGGCCACGGACCGGATCACGATCGTGCAGTAGCCGTCAGGCGAGGGCAGGCGGGGCGGTGGGCCGAGA
>NZ_JBHWZS010000052.1:0-37412 GCF_042728155.1 Streptomyces sp. NPDC060209 | reverse complement strand
GGACGCTGCCTTCCGGTTCCCCGTCCAGCTCGTCCTCCTCGTCGTCGAAGACCGAGCTCGCGTCGAAGCGGCAGACCACCAGTGCGGGGTCCGCATCGTCGAACGGCGCCGCGAGCCACTCCCCCGGTTCGGGAAGATCGTCCACCGCCGACACCCAGAGGGTGGAGTCCCCCTCCTCCAGCCCGAACTCCACATGCCGGGAAGCGATTTCGTCCGCCTCGTACTCGCCGAACACCACGCCCAGCGCGGCGTGCACCCCGGCGCCGGCGCTCGCCACCTCGCCGTCCTGCCCGTCCGGATCCAGGTCGGCCAGCCGCTGCGCCTGGGCGAGCAGGCGGGCCGGCTCCGCCACCGCGTAGTCGCGCCTGATCAGCACGCTGACGGCGTGCGGCTCCTCGGGACCCGCGTAGGCCGGGAGGGAGTCCTCCGCGGCGGGGATCTCGAAGGGGGTGACCTCGTCGTAGCGGTCGTAGAGCAGTTCGTCGTAGACCTCGGCCGCAGCGGCCAGTGCGTTGAACGCGTCGTAGACAGCGGGGTCGTCGTCCCCGCTACGGCGTTCGACTGCCTGCAGGTGGCGGTCGAGCGCGGTTTTGACTGCATCGGCGGCGGCGCGTACCTCGGCAGCGGTGGGCTGCGCAGCATCAGACATAGGACAGACGCTATCCGTACCAGGGGTCTGCCCGCACAATAGATGCGATGCCGGAATACGAATTTATCGACGTGTACGTGCCGCGCGGGGTGTCCCGCAAGGAGGCGGCCCGCCTGCTGACCGACCATGCCGAGTACGGGCACTGGGAGTTGGACCGGCTGACGCTGCGCCGTGACGGCAGCCGCCGGGTGCGGCTGCGCCGCCGAATCATCCGCCAGCTCCGGCCCACCTGGTAGCACGGAGCGGGCTCCGCGTGTGCGGAACCCGCCCGTCGGGCCGATGTCGCGGTACCGCTACGCGGCGCTGCGCGAACGTCGGTACAGGACCGTTCCCGCACCTGCGAGCAGCAGGCCCGCGCTCGCCGGAATGAGCAGGTCGAGCCCGCCCCCGCCGGTGTGCGCGAGCTGCTCGCCCACCACGAGCTGGGGCTCGGGAGCTGGGGGCGCGTCCGGCGTGACCGGCTTCTCCGGAGTGTGCGGCGTCCGCGGCACGACAGGAGGCGGGGCCGTCTCCGGGTCGTTCTCGCAGGAGTTGCCGAAGACCGGGTTGAGCAGTCCGCCGACGGTGACGCTGTTGCCGCAGACGTTCACAGGGATCTCCACCGGCACCTGCACCTGGTTGCCGGAGAGGATGCCGGGGGAACCCGTCGTCTCCGCCTGGGCCGAGGTGCCGGGAGCACGGTGCCTGCCCGTCCCCGCCCCGCTGTCGCGCGCGTCATCGTGCCCGGACGCCTGGCTCCCGGAGCCGTGGCCGGACGAGGAACCGCCGTCCGAGGTGTGCGCATGACCGGAATCCGAAGATCCGTTTCCGCAGTCGTTTCCGCTCGTGGGATTGAGTAGACCGCCGACGTCCACGGAGTTCCCGCACACGTTGACGGGTACATCGATCGGGACCTGGATCGAGTTCCCCGAGAGCACTCCCGGTGAACTCGACGCGGCGCCGGCCGCACCCGCGTCGGCGTGCGCGTAACCGCCACCGAGCGCGAGCACTCCGCCCGCCGCCGCCATGGTGATCAGGCCTTTGCGTGTGACCTGTCGCATAGGTTGTCTTCCTGCCTTCTGCCTACCGAAATGCCCCGGACGCAGTCGTGCGGGGGGCCGAATGCCCAGCGGCCCCGGAGTGCATGGCGCGCACTCCGAGGCCGACCGGGCTCAAACCCTTACGGGTTGACGCGCATCGTCACGCGTTGACGCAGGTGTTGCCGAAGGCGGGGTTCAGCAGCCCGATCACGGAAACCGTGTTGCCGCACACGTTCACGGGAACGTGGATCGGGACCTGAACGACGTTGCCCGAGAGCACGCCGGGGCTGCCGATGGCGGCACCCTGGGCGCCGGCGTCGGCGGAAGCCAGACCCGCACCCGCGAGCACGAGACCACCGGTAGCAGCCGCAATTGCGACGACCTTCTTGATCATGATTCCTCCTGTGTTGACAAGTGCGGTCCCAGCCGCGGACCGCATCAGGTGCAACGAGGAGAAGGGGAGGGGGCTACGAGTGGGTGATCCCTTTCACCCATACCAGTGAGATTCGTACAGGCTGGCGAATGCGGCTGTTCGGCAGGGTCAGGAGTGGTCGATGAACCGGTCGAGCACCCGGGCGCCGAACTTCAGGCCGTCCACCGGCACCCGCTCGTCCACACCGTGGAACATGCCGGCGAAGTCCAGCTCCGGCGGCAGCTTCAGCGGGGCGAAGCCGAAGCAACGGATGCCGAGGTCGTCGAAGGACTTCGCGTCGGTGCCACCGGAGAGCATGTAGGGCACGGCGCGGGCGATCGGGTCCTCGGCCTTGAGCGCGAGCTGGATCGCGTCCACCAGGGAGCCGTCGAAGCCGGTCTCCAGCGCCTTGTCGCCGTGCACGTCCTCGCGCTTCACCCGCGGACCGAGGATCCGGTCCAGGTCGGCCAGGAACTCCTCCTCGTAGCCGGGCAGGAAGCGCCCGTCCACGTGCGCGGTGGCCTGCCCGGGGATCACGTTCACCTTGTAGCCGGCGCCGAGCATGGTGGGGGCGGCGGAGTTGCGCAGGGTGGCGCCGACCATCTTGGCGATCCCGCCGAGCTTGGCGAGCGTCGCCTCCATGTCCTCCGGGTCGAGCGGGGTGCCCAGCGCGTCGGACAGCTCGTCCAGGAAGGACCGCACGGTCTTGGTCACCCGGACCGGCCACTTGTGCCGCCCCAGCCGGCCGACGGCCTCGCAGAGCTCGGTGATCGCGTTGTCGTTGTTGGTCATCGAGCCGTGACCGGCGGTGCCGTCCACGGTGAGCCGCATCCAGTGCATGCCCTTCTGCGCCGTCTCCACCAGATACAGGCGCAGGTTCTCATTGACGGTGAAGGAGAAGCCGCCGACCTCGCCGATCGCCTCGGTCACACCGTCGAAGAGGTCCCGGTGGTTGTCGACGAGGTGGCGCGCCCCGTAGGTGCCGCCCGCCTCCTCGTCGGCCAGGAAGGCCAGCACGATGTCGCGCGGGGGCTTGCGGCCGCTGCGCATCCGGTCGCGCACGACCGCGAGGGTCATCGCGTCCATGTCCTTCATGTCGACCGCGCCGCGGCCCCACACGCATCCGTCCGCGATCTCTCCGGAGAACGGATCGTGCGTCCAGTCCGCCGCGTTGGCCGGCACGACGTCGGTGTGCCCGTGGATCAGCAGCGCCGGCTTGGAGGGGTCCTCGCCCTCGATCCGGGCCACGGTGGAGGCGCGGCCCTTGTGGGACTCGATGATCTTCGGCTCGAGCCCGACCTCGGCGAGCTTCTCGGCGATGTACTCGGCGGCTGCCCGTTCCCCGGGCCCCGAGTGGTCGCCGTAATTGCTGGTGTCGATCCGGATCAGGTCACGACAGAGGTCCACGACCTCATTCTCGGCGGTCTCGCCGATGCCGGCCCGGGCCGTGTTGGTCTCGCTCACGCTGCTTCCTTCCACTGTCGCGGTGGTGCTCCCCCTCATCCTCGCGCGCCCACCCCCACGCACCCAAGACCGCACGGCCCCCGTCATGCGCCTTTCACATGGCAGGGGCGTGATCGAGCACCCTCGAATGTTTGCTATGGTTTTCCACGTCGGAACGGGCCAGGGCCCGCGAGACAGACACCTTGTCCGGGTGGCGGAATGGCAGACGCGCTAGCTTGAGGTGCTAGTGCCCTTTATCGGGCGTGGGGGTTCAAGTCCCCCCTCGGACACCAGCGGAAAACCCCCAGGTCACCCTGGGGGTTTTCGCTTTTCCCGTGCTACTGCCTGATGCGCAGGAAGGTCACGGAATGCGCCGGGAACGTATGGGTGAGCACGCGCCCGTCGACGCGCAGTGTCGATTTCCGTGGTGCCACCTGGTGGTCCTCGGCGGTGTTCACGGCGTCCGGGGCCGCCTGGAGCGTGGTCAGCCGGGCGACCCGTGAAGCCGGCTTCGCCCCCAGATCGATCCGGGTCCTGGCGTCGGCCGCCTGTGCGTTCACGACCTTGACGACGAGGTCGCCCGTGGTGTCGTCCCGGGTGACCACCTGCCGGAAGGGTTCGGCGGGCTTGTCGTCGGTGAAGGTGCCCCACTGCTCGCCGTCGAGGAAGAGGGTGACCTGCCGGCCGCGCACCTGGATGTGGATGTCGTACGCGCGTCCCGTCTCGATCGTGGTGGCGTCCTCGGTCATCGTCTGCTTGGCGCCGTCCACCGTCTTCTCCACGGCGGAGCGGGTGTTGCCCCAGCCGCCGAGGTTCCACCAGTAGGTGTTCCCGGTGTCCTTGACCCCGAAGGCGACGAGGAAGCCTTCCTTGCCGGCCTTCTTCGTGGCCTCGACCCGCATGTCGTAGTTCTGCCAGCCGGTGTCCCCCGCCGTGACCAGGGTGTTCTCCGCGCTCTCGTCGGACTGGACGTATGCCCCGTCCTGGACGGCCCAGGTGCCGCGCCCCGCCGCCTTCGTCCACCGGGCGTCACCGGCGGAGAAGTCGTCGCTCAGCAGCGGGGCGCCGTCCTCCCCGGTGACCTCGACATCGTCGTACGCGGCACTCGTCGCCCAGGTCGAGAGCCCGACGGCGCCGGTGATCGGTGCGGTGGTGGCGGGCGTCGAGGAGGCGGTGCTCGGCACGACGCGGTCGCCCACGTTGTTCATGAAGAGCTTCTGCACCTCGTAGTTCGCGGACCCCCACGACTTCTCGTTGTCGAACCAGATCATGTCCGGCCGCCACTGCGAGTCGTTCGTGTCGGCGAACAGCGGCGCGTAGGAGGCGAGCTCCACGACGTCGGCGTTGCGTTCCAGGCCCGTCATGTAGGCCGCTTCGGCGAGGGCGTTGGAGAAGCGGTTGTCGAGCGAGGCGTATTCGCCGAGGAACACCTTCGGGCCCCGGCGGTCGTAGGTGTCGTAGCGCCCGTTGTTCTCCAGGAACCACTGCGGGCTGTTGTAGTAGTGCTCGTCGACCATGGCGACGTCCGCGTCCCGGTTGAGCTGCCAGGCGCGGTCGAAGGTCGTTCCGCTGTCGTCGGGGCCCGAGTTGCTGATCACGGTGATGTCGGGATACCTGGCCTCGATGGCCTCGCGGAACTCGGTGAAGCGGGCGAAGAACTCGTCGGGCAGGTTCTCCTCGTTGCCGACCTCGAGGTGCGTGAGGCCGAACGGCGCGGGGTGGCCCATCTCGGCGCGCCGCGCGCCCCAGGTGGAGTCGGCGGGGCCGTTGGCGAACTCGATCAGGTCGAGGGTGTCCTGGATGTGCCGTCGCAGCAGGGCGGGGTCGTCGGTCGCCTTGTTCTGGCCGCAGCCGGTGACGAGGGCGGGCACGACCGGCAGGGCCATCGCCCCGATGTCCTCGGCGAACTGGAAGTACTCGTAGTACCCCAGGCCGTAGGTCTGGTTGTAGCCCCAGAAGTTGGCGTTGACGGGACGCTGCTCGACCGGGCCGATGGTGTCCTTCCACTGGTAGGAGCGCTTGCGCTCCCAGCCCGGGGCCTCGTAGGCCTCATGGCTCCCGGTGTTGACGAGGCAGCCTCCGGGGAAGCGCAGGAAACCCGGGTCCAGCGCGGCGGTCTTCTCCGCGAGGTCCTTGCGCAGTCCGTTCGCCCGGCCCTTGTAGGTGTTGCGGGGGAAGAGCGAGATCATGTCGAGCCGTACGGTTCCGCCGCCGCCCGCCGTGACGGTCAGCCTGCCGTCCGCCGCCGAGGTGCGGGCGGTGAGGGTGCCGGTGTACTTCGCCCAGCGGTCGCCGCGGGCCGTGATGCGCAGAGGCGTGGCGAGCGCGGTGCCGTCCGCCGCGGTGGCTCCCACGGTCAGCGCCGTTCCCGTGGAGCGGTCGGTGCGGGCCCAGACGGAGAAGTCGTACCGCTCGCCCTTGCGCAGGGTCAGGCCCTGGTTGTAGCCGGAGTTGGTGACTCCGAAGCCGGCCCCACGGTCTCCGGTCCCGTCGAGGTCGAGGCGTAGGTGGCGCCGGTTGCGTTCGCCCAGCCGCTGCTCGTCGTCCACGACCGCGGCGTGTCCCGTGCCGCCGGCCACCTGGGCCTCGCTCCAGGCGGTCATGGGTGAGTACGCGGCGTTGTCGGCGCGGTCGTACTCGAAGGAGCGGTTCTGCACGAGTTCGGCGTAGAGGCCGCCGTCCGCCGCGTGGTTTATGTCCTCGTAGAAGACGCCGTACATCGACTTGCTGATGGCGGGGCCCGTGCGGTCGGGGTGGACGGTGAGGGAGTAGTCGGTCGTCTCCGCCACGGACGGACCGTCGTCGGCGCGGGTGGGTGCTGCCACCAGCGTGCCGAGCAGGAGGGCGATGACCGGGACGGTGAGTCCCGTCCACAGGTGCGGGTGCGGCATGGACGCTCCAGGGATCATTGTTCGAGATATCGGACGTTGCCCAGAACTTCGAACGCAAGATAGGCAGACCGCGACAGCGCGTCAACGCCCTCGCCAGAACTGGCCGGGACGGCACCTCAGGCGCGCACCGGGACTCCGAAGTCCGGCGTGCCGTCCGCTCTCCAGCCGAGCGGCTGTATACGGGTGTGACGGTTGGGGTCGCCCGACGGGTCGCCGGCGATCTCCTCGACGACCGGCTCCTCGGCGGTGGCCGGGCCGTTCGGGGTCAGGAGGGCCGCAGGACGATCCGGTCGTACGCGGGAACGCCGGTCCTGAAGCAGCAGCGGCCGTCGGCGTGCCGGGTGATGTGCGGATCGGCGCGCTGCCCGGCCGGCGGATTGCGGAAGGGGCACCCCGCGGGCGGGGGCGGGTTCAGCGGACCGCGCGGGTGGAGAGGAGCCGCTGGTCGCGGAGCTCACCGAGGACGAGCGAGGCGTACTCGGTGGCACCGCGCGCCGAGATGTGGGTGTTGTCGCGCATCTCGTCGTAGAGGTAGAGAGTCCTGGACCCCTCGGGACCGAGCTCCTCGACCCGGGCCTTGCTCAGGGCCGTGAGGTCGATGAGCGGGGTTCCCTGCTCGGCGGCAAGGGCCCGCACCTCGGCGGGCAGGTCCACGCCCAGGCCGTTGACGAGCAGCGCGGTGCCGTTGTCGAGGGTGCCGTCGGCGTTGAACCAGCGGCGGACGATCGGGGTGACGAGTACGGGCCGGCCCCCCTCGGCGCGCGCGTCCTCGATCATCGAGGTGAGGTTGGCCCGGTAGGTGTCGCGGTCGGTCTGCTTGTCGTTGTGGGCGAGCTGGATGAGGACGAGGTCCCCGTGCCGTATGCGGGAGCGCAGTGCGGGGAAGAGCACGGAGTTGTCCCGGAACGACTGCGATCCCTCACCGGAGTCGGCGTGGTTGGCGACGGCCACCCGGTCGGTGAGGTACTGCGGAAGCTGCTGCCCCCAGCCGGTGTAGGGCTCGCCGGGCTGGTCGCAGACGGTGGAGTCGCCCGCGAGCAGGATCTGCGGGGTGCGGACGCGTTCCACCTGGAGCCGGGCGAGCTGCGGAGCGGCGCCGCCGAAGGTGAGGTCGAGCCCGGGGCCGCCGATGGCTCCGGTGGGCTCGCCCTCCGGCTCGCGGACGTCGACGGTGAAGCTGCGTCGCACCTTCTCGCCCGCGGCGGTGAGCGTCTCGGCGAGCATGGCCCGGCGGGTCTCGGCGGTGACGGAGGTGGAGCCGGCTGCCGCGCCTCCGCCGAGCACGACGCGTACGCGGTAGGTCCCCGGGGCGACATCGACATGGCAGACGACGGGGGCGGTGCCGGTGCAGCGCCCGAAGCCGTTCTCGCGGAGGAAGCGGTCCCGTGCCCCGGCCGGTACGGCTGCGACGCCGGCCAGGACGGAAACGGCCGTGCAGGCGGCCAGCAGTGCGGTACCGGCTCGGCGCATGAGGGGGCTCCTCCGTATTGAATGGATTCAGCGGGCAGAAACCCTGGCGTCGTCGGGGAGCGCATTCCACACAACGGGCAGTTTCGCCGGCTCCCTTGACGCACCCTACCGACACCCATAACGTCGTGGCCGATTTCACGAACAGCATCCGGTATTTCGAACGCGATGTCGGGAGAATCATGCGTCCGCTCCTCGTGCGACGAGTCCTCGTCCCCGTGCTGTCCCTGGCCCTCGGCCTGCTCGCCCTCCCGGGCGGCGGGTCCGCGCAGGCCGGATCCGCGCGCGCCGGGTCCGGCGCCGGTGACGCCCGCGCCACGTCGCTGGCCGCCGCCGGACTCACCGTGCACGGGCTGGACGACGTGCGCGGCAATCTGACGCTGCCGGCCGTCGGCGCCCACGGCACCGCCGTGACCTGGTCGTCCTCCAGACCCGCCGTCATCGGACCGACCGGCATCGTGCACCGGCCGGCGCGGGGGGAGGGGCCGGAGAGCGTGCGCCTCACCGCGACCGTCACCCGGGGCCGGGTCGTCGCGACCCGCGCCTTCACCGCGTCGGTGCGCGAACTGCCGCGGAAACAGCCGTTCACCGCCTACGCCATGAGCTACTTCACCGGCGAGGACACCGCGGACGGCGAGCAGATCCGGATGGCTCTCAGCCGGGGCGGGGACGCGCTGCACTGGCAGGAGCTCAACGGCGGCAGCCCGGTGCTCACCTCGGAGCTCGGCACCGGCGGGCTGCGCGACCCCTTCGTCATCCGCTCCCCCGAGGGCGACAGGTTCTACCAGATCGCCACGGACCTGCGGATGTACGGAGGCAACGGCGGCAGCTGGGACCAGGTGCAACGCACCGGCAGCAGGTCGGTCATGGTCTGGGAGTCCACCGACCTGTTGCACTGGACGGACCGGCGGCTGGTCGAGGTGGCACCGGAGACCGCGGGCAACACCTGGGCGCCCGAGGCGTATTACGACGAGGAGCTCGGCTCGTACGTCGTCTTCTGGGCGTCGAAGATCTACGCGGCCGACGACCCTGAACACACCGGCAGCACCTACAACAAGATGATGTACGCGACCACCCGCGACTTCCGCACCTTCACCGAGCCCGCCGTATGGCACGACCCCGGATACTCGGTGATCGACTCCACGGTGATCCGCCACGACGGCAGTTACTACCGGTTCACCAAGGACGAGCGGAATCCCTCGTCGGACACCCCCTGCTCCAAGTTCATCACCGTGGAGAAGTCACCGGAGCTGACGTCCGGCACCTACGGATTCGTCGCCGACTGCATCGGCAAGGGCGCGATCGAGCGCGGCGAGGGCCCCGCGGTCTTCGCGTCCAACACCGAGGCGAAGTGGTATCTGCTCATCGACGAATTCGGCGGCCGGGGCTACGTCCCCTTCGAGAGCACCGATCTCGATTCGGGGCGGTGGACCATGTCCACCGACTACGCCCTCCCGGAGGGCGCCCGGCACGGCACGGTGCTGCCGGTCACGCGGCAGGAGTACGAGCGCCTGCTGGGGGCCTACGCGATGGGATGATGGAGGGGCTGTGCCCGTCCATCACCGGGCCCCTCCGGCGACAAGGACCGATTCGATGAGAGGACGGGCGAAGCCTCCCGCCGCCCCGCTCCCCCAGCGTTCGGGCGTCGACCCGGTGCGGGTGCGGCTCCCGGCGGATCCGGCGGGAGCCTGGCCCACCGTCCGTGACCATCTGCTGGACCGGTTCGCGGGGGCGATCGGCGCCGAGCGGGTGGACGCCATGCTGGCCGAGGGCAGGTTCGTCGGGGCGGACGGCGGTGCCGTGCGGGCGGATGAGCCTTACACCGCCGGGCGCCATCTCTGGTTCCACCGTGACTTCGCGCCCGAGGAGCCGGTGCCCTTCCCCGTCGGCGTCGTCCACCGCGACGACCGTCTGGTGATCGCGGACAAGCCGCACTTCCTGGCGACCACCCCGCGCGGCCGTCATGTCACCGAGACCCTGGTCGCCCGGCTGCGCGACGGGCTGGGACTGCCGGAGCTGCAGCCCGCTCACCGGCTGGACCGGCTGACGGCGGGCCTGGTGCTCTGCGTCGTACGGGCCGGGGACCGGGGGGCGTACCAGACGCTGTTCCGGGACCGGCAGGTGCGCAAGGAGTACGAGGCGGTGGCACCGTACGATGCGCGGCTCACGCTCCCCCGCACCGTGCGGAGCAGGATCGTCAAGGAGCGCGGGGTCATCGCCGCGCGCGAGGAGAAGGGTGCCGTGAACAGCGAGAGCCGGGTCGAACTGCTGGAGCACCGGGGCGCCTTCGGACGCTACCGGCTGCTGCCCGCGACCGGCCGCACCCATCAGCTGCGGGTCCATATGAACGCGCTGGGGCTGCCGTTGGTGAACGATCCGGTCTATCCGGTGGTGGAACCCGAGCCGGAGCACGAGGACTACGGGCGTCCGTTGCAACTGCTCGCGAAGGTACTGGAGTTCACCGACCCGGTCACGGGCGAGCCGCACCGCTTCGAGAGCGGGCTGCGGCTCTCCGCGTGGCCGGACCGGTGAACCTCCCCACGGTCAGTGGCCGCGGTTGATCCAGTCGTCCAGCTGCGGGGCCTCCGCGCCGATGGTGGTGGAGTCCCCGTGACCGGTGCGGACGGCGGTCTCCGGCGGGAGGGCGAGCAGCCGGTCCCTGATCGAGTCGATGATCGTCGGGAAGTGCGAGAAGGACCGTCCGGTGGCGCCCGGTCCGCCCTGGAAGAGCGTGTCGCCGGTGAAGACGGTGCTCAGCCCGGGGGCGTGGAGGCAGACCGCGCCGGGGGCGTGGCCCGGGGTGTGCAGCACCGTGAGGCGTGTTCCGGCGATCTCCAGCTCCTGCCCGTCGGCCAGTTCGGCGTCGGGGGCGCGGTGCGGGTGGGTCTGCTTCCAGAGCGGCAGGTCGTCGGGGTGCAGCAGGATCGGCGCCCCGGTCGCGTCGGCGAGGGCCGGGGCCGCGTCGATGTGGTCGTTGTGCGCGTGGGTGCAGATGATCGCGCGCAGCGTACGGCCGCCGAGTGCGGCCTCGATCGCGGCGGCGTCGTGGGCGGCGTCGATGACGACGGCCTCGGTGTCGTCGCCCACGATCCAGACGTTGTTGTCGACGTCCCACTCGCCGCCGTCGAGGGCGAAGGTGCCGGAGGTGACGAGGTGGTCGATGCGGGCGGCCATCAGAAGACCACCACCGAGCGCAGGACGTCGCCGTCGTGCATCCGGGCGAAGGCCT
This sequence comes from Streptomyces sp. NPDC060209, assembly GCF_042728155.1. NCBI lineage: Bacteria > Bacillati > Actinomycetota > Actinomycetes > Kitasatosporales > Streptomycetaceae > Streptomyces > Streptomyces sp. NPDC060209. Next base: position 26,302 of record NZ_JBHWZS010000052.1, on the reverse strand, counting down.
GCTCGATCTCGCCGAGCTGGATGGTCTCGGTGACGAAGGCGCCCAGGTCCAGACGTCCCTGCTGGTGCAGGTCGATGAGCATCGGGAAGTCGCGCGAGGGCAGGCAGTCGCCGTACCAGGAGGACTTGAGGGAGCCGCCGCGTCCGAACACGTCGAGGAGCGGGAGTTCGAGCTGCATCTCGGGCGTGGGCACACCGACGAGGACGACGGTGCCGGCGAGGTCCCGGGCGTAGAAGGCCTGCTTGTACGTCTCCGGGCGGCCGACCGCCTCGATCACGACATCGGCGCCGTTGCCGCCGGTCAGCGCGCGGATCGCCTCGACGGGGTCGTCGGAGCGGGAGTTGACGGTGTGGGTGGCGCCCATCTTCTTCGCCGTCTCCAGCTTGCGGTCGTCGATGTCGACCGCGATGATCTTCGCCGCTCCCGCGAGCCGGGCGCCGGCGATCGCGGCGTCACCGACCCCGCCGCAGCCGATGACGGCGACGGAGTCGCCGCGGCCGACCTGGCCGGTGTTGATGGCGGCGCCGATGCCCGCCATGACTCCGCAGCCGAGCAGTCCGGCGACGGCCGGGGAGACCTCGGGGTCCACCTTGGTGCACTGGCCGGCGGCGACGAGGGTCTTCTCCGCGAACGCGCCGATGCCGAGCGCCGGGGAGAGCTCGGTGCCGTCCAGGAGGGTCATCTTCTGCTTCGCGTTGTGGGTGTCGAAGCAGTACCAGGGGCGGCCGCGCAGACAGGCACGGCACTGGCCGCACACCGCGCGCCAGTTGAGGACGACGAAGTCGCCCGGCTCGACGTCGGTGACGCCGTCGCCGACGGACTCCACGACGCCCGCGGCCTCGTGGCCGAGCAGGAACGGGAAGTCGTCGTTGATGCCGCCCTGCTTGTAGTGCAGGTCGGTGTGGCAGACGCCGCACGCCTGGATCTTGACCACGGCCTCACCGGGGCCGGGGTCCGGCACCAGGATCGTCTCCACCCGCACGGGCTCGTTCTTTCCCGGTGCGATGACCCCTTGTACCTGCTGCGCCATGCCGTGGTCTCCCATCCCGACTGCCCCGTTGTACCGAAGATCGAACCCGCCCACCGTACCCGGGCGGGAAGCCGCTCACGGGGCCAGCACGTCCAGTTCGTGCAGCGCGCCGACCGCGATCTCCTTGGTCAGCCGTTCCGCGCCCTCGGCGTCGCCCTCGCGTACGGCTTCGGCGAGCCGGACGTGGAGCGTGACGGCGGCGGGATCCGGGTCCTCGAACATCACCTGGTGGTGGGTGCGCCCGGCGAGGACCTCGGCGACGACGTCTCCGAGGCGCGCGAACATCTCGTTGCCGGACGAGTTGAGCACGATGCGGTGGAAGGCGATGTCGTGACGGAGGTAGCCCTCCAGCTGCTGGCCGCGCGAGGTCGCGACCATGCCGAGGGCGCATTCCGTGAGTGCGGCGCACTGTTCGGCGGTGGCGTGACGGGCCGCGAGGCCCGCGGCGACGGGCTCGACGGCGGACCGCAGCACGGTGAGGGAGCGCAGCTGCCGGGGCCGGTCGGAGCCGGCGAGCCGCCAGCGGATGACCTGGGGGTCGTAGACGTTCCACTCCTCGGTGGGCCGCACGGTCACGCCGACCCGGCGCCGGGACTCGACCAGGTGCATGGATTCCAGGACGCGGATCACTTCGCGTACGACGGTGCGTGACACGTCGAACCGCTGGGCGAGCTCGTCGGTGCGCAGGACCAGGCCGGGCGGACAGTCACCCGCCGCGATCTCCAGTCCCAAGGTGTCCAGCACCTGCGTATGGAGGCCCTGGGCAGGTGTGGTCATGCGCACAAGCCTACGGGGCGGCCCGCGGGAACTAAAAGTACGACGTTTATGTCACAGCCTCTTGAATAAGTCGTATGTAATGGGTTTCAGTAGCGCGACGGACCGATGTCGACGGACCGATGTCGATGAAGACAGCGAGGCACCAATGAGCACCCCCCACGTCGTCGTGGTGATGGGCGTAGCAGGGACCGGCAAGACCACGATCGGCCCCCTGCTCGCCGACGCCCTGGGCGTCCCCTACGCCGAGGGCGACGACTTCCACCCGCCGGCCAACATCGCCAAGATGTCCGCCGGCACGCCGCTGGACGACAACGACCGCTGGCCGTGGCTGGACGCGATCGGGCAGTGGGCACACGGCCGGGCGGGGCTCGGCGGCGTCGTCAGCAGCTCCGCGCTCAAGCGCGTCTACCGCGACCGGCTGCGGGCCGAGGCGCCTGGTGCCGTCTTCCTGCATCTGACCGGCGACCGGTCCCTCATCGAACGCCGCATGGCGGACCGCAAGGGCCACTTCATGCCGACCGCGTTGCTCGACTCCCAGTTCTCGACCCTGCAGCCCCTGCAGGAGGACGAAGCGGGCGTCGCCGTCGACGTGTCCGGCACCCCTGAGGAAATCACCGACCGGGCCGTCGCCGCGCTGCGCCGGCTCGCGAACTAAGGATCACCACCGTGACCAGTCTCAGCGTCGAGATGTTGGCAGCGGATGCCGTCGAACCGATCACTTCGGCCGGCAACGCACAGCTGGGCATCGCCGTCCTGGCGGGCATCGCCGTCATCGTCCTGCTCATCACCAAGCTCAAGATGCACGCGTTCCTCGCGCTGACCATCGGCTCGCTGGCCCTCGGCTCCTTCGCCGGCGCCAACCCGGCGAAGACGATCGCCAGCTTCACCGCGGGCCTCGGCTCGACCGTCGCGGGTGTCGGTGTCCTCATCGCCCTCGGCGCCATCCTGGGCAAGCTGCTCGCCGATTCCGGCGGCGCCGACCAGATCGTCGACACGATCCTCGCGAAGGCGAGCGGGCGTGCGATGCCCTGGGCGATGGTCCTGATCGCCTCGATCATCGGCCTTCCGCTGTTCTTCGAGGTCGGAATCGTGCTGATGATTCCGGTGGTGCTGCTGGTCGCCAAGCGCGGCAACTACTCCCTGATGCGGATCGGCATCCCCGCGCTCGCCGGTCTCTCCGTGATGCACGGACTGATCCCCCCGCACCCCGGCCCGCTGGTGGCGATCGACGCCCTCGGTGCCAACCTGGGCGTCACGCTGGCCCTCGGTGTGCTGGTGGCGATCCCGACCGTGATCATCGCGGGTCCGGTCTTCTCCCGCTACGCCGCCCGCTGGGTGGACATCCAGGCGCCCGAGAAGATGATCCCGCAGCGTCCGTCCGAGGACCTGGACCGCCGCCCCAGCTTCGGCGCGACCCTGGCGACGATCCTGCTGCCCGTCGTGCTGATGCTGGTCAAGGCGCTCGTCGACATCGTGGTGGACGACCCCGAGAACCACGTCCAGCGGGTCACCGATGTCATCGGCTCGCCGCTGATCGCACTGCTCGCCGCCGTGATCGTCGGCATGTTCACCCTGGGCCGCGCGGCCGGTTTCACCAAGGGCCGTCTCGCCGGCACCGTCGAGAAGTCGCTCGCCCCGATCGCGGGCATTCTCCTGATCGTGGGTGCGGGCGGCGGCTTCAAGCAGACCCTCATCGACGCCGGTGTGGGCCAGATGATCCTGGAGTTCTCCGAGAACTGGTCGATCCCCGCCCTGCTGCTCGGCTGGCTGATCGCCGTCGCGATCCGGCTGGCGACGGGCTCGGCGACCGTGGCCACCATCTCCGCGGCCGGTCTGGTCGCCCCGCTGGCCGCCGACATGTCCACGTCCCACGCGGCGCTGCTGGTCCTCGCGGTCGGTGCGGGTTCGCTCTTCTTCAGCCACGTCAACGACGCGGGGTTCTGGCTGGTGAAGGAGTACTTCGGCATGGACGTCCCGCAGACGATCAAGACCTGGTCGGTGATGGAGACGATCATCTCCGTCGTCTCGCTGGGCTTCATCCTGCTGCTGTCGCTGGTGTTGTAGCCGGCGCTACTCCTCCGGCTCCCGCCACAACGGGTGCTCGGAACGGGCCCATGGGCGCTCGACCGACCCGGTGCGCATGCCACGGCGTGCCTCCGGGTCGGCGAGCGCCATTGCCGTATGTCCGGCCAGGACGATGCCGATCGCGAGCGCCAGCCAGTCGTGCACGAAGGTCGCCCCCGTACGCCACACCAGCGGGGCGAGGTCCGTGAACCACATCAGCAGCCCCGTGCCGAGCATCACGAGCACGGCACCCGCGATCCACGAGGCGTAGAGCTTCTGGCCCGCGTTGAATTTCCCGGCCGGGCGGGATTCCGGCGAGCGGTCGCGGCGCAGGACCGCCCGAAGCCACTGCCGGTCGTGCGGCCCGAACCGGTTGAGCCGGGAGAGATCGGCGCGCAGTGCCCGGGAGACCAGCCCGGCCAGCAGCGGTACGGGGGTGAGCAGCCCGGACCATTCGTGGACGGTGACCACGAGGTGGCGGCGGCCGACGAGTTCGGCGAGCTGGGGGACGTACAGACAGGCGGCCGTGGCCACGCAGAGCAGCACCAGCCAGGCCGTGGTGCGGTGCACCCAGCGTTCGGCGGTGGTGAAGCGCCGGATCCTCGGGGAGGGTTCAGGCGGTGGGGGCGTCGTCGCGGCCGTTGGACCGGCCGACCCAGGCGTCGACGTCATAGCCGAGCTCCTCCCAGTATCCGGGGCGCACGGAGTCGGTGACGGTGATCCCGGAGAGCCATTTCGCCGACTTGTAGAAGTACATCGGGGCCACGTAGAGCCGGACAGGGCCGCCGTGGGAGTGGGCCAGCGGCTTGTCCTGCATGCGCAGCGCGACCAGGACGTCGTCGCGGCGGGCCTGTTCCAGGGTGAGGCTCTCGCTGTAGGCCCCGTCGAAGCAGGTGAACCGGACGGCCTTCGCCCCGGGTCCGACGCCGGCCGCGTCGAGCAGCGTGGAGAGCCGGACTCCCTCGAACGGGGTCTTCGGCACCCGCCAGCCCGTCACGCACTGGACGTCGCGCACCATACGGGTCTGCGGGAGCGCCTTCAGGGAGTCGAGCGTGTAGGTGGCCGGGCGGTCGACCAGGCCGTCCACGGTGAGGCGGTAGTCGGCGGCGGTCCTCTTCGGTACGGAGGTGGTGACGGAGTAGTAGCGGAAGCCGCCACCGTTGGGGAGCAGGCCGGTGAGTCCGGTGGGGTCCTTGTCCGCGACGGCGCCCAGCCCGCTCTCCAGCGCACGCTGCAGAACGGGTGCGGCCGCCACCCCGGCGGCGCCGAGACCGAGCATGGCCAGGACCAGACGGCGGCCGACGGGTGTGCCGCCGCCGTCCGAAGAAGTGCTGCCGGTGTCCGGAGGGGAGTCGCCGTCGCCGGGAGGGGGACTGTTCACCCGCCCATTCGAACACCCGCGGCCGTCCGTCACCAGGGGCCGCGGGTGTTCCGCTCGGTGTTCAGCGCGGCGCGGCCTCGGTTTCCGCCACCTTCTCCAGCTGGAACGCCTCGTTCCCCAGGCCGATCCTCGCGTGGACTTCGGGCCTGGTCCGGCGCAGGACCGCCCCGTAGGCCAGACCGCCGGCGAGGGCCAGGACGATGACACCGGGCAGCAGCCAGTTCAGCACCGAGCCGGGGCCGGAACCGACCAGGACGTCGAAGTCCCGGACCGTGAAGACGGCGATGGCCAGCAGGGCGAGGCCCGCGAGCCCGGAGGCGACGAGCCGGGGGGCCTGGGCCCGGCCGGCGCCGCGCCGTACGAAGAACGCGATGACGGCGAAGGAGGCCGCGGCCATCAGCACGATGACGCCGAGCGCTCCGACATTGCCCATCCAGGTGAACAGGTGCAGGACGGGCGCGGTGGGGTCGCCGACCGGGTTGTCGTCGGTGACGGCGAAGGCGAGCACGATCACGACGGAGAGCCCGGACTGGAGCATGGAGCCGGTGGCGGGTGCTCCGCTCGCCTTGTTGGTGCGGCCGAAGCCCGCGGGCAGCAGCCCTTCCCTGCCCATGGCGAAGGCGTAGCGGGCGACCACGTTGTGGAAGCTGAGCAGCGCGGCGAACATGCCGGTGACGAAGAGGACGTGCAGGACATCGGTGAAGGTGGTGCCGAGCCGCTCCTCGGTGAGGCCGAACAGCATCCCCGGGCCCTCCTTGAGGGAGGTGTCCGCGATGGAGGAGGGACCCGCGGCGACGGTGAGGGCCCAGGAGCTCACGGCGAGGAACAGGGCGGCGTAGCCGACGGCCAGGAACATCACGCGGGACACGACGATCTGCGGGCGGCTGGTCTCCTCCGCGTACACCGGGGCCTGCTCGAAGCCGACGAACGCGGCGATGCAGAAGCAGAGCGCGGTGCCCAGGCCGGCCCCGGTGAGGGTCTCGGGGTTGAACGCGTGCAGGGACAGGCCCTCGGGGCCGGGCTTGCCCACGGCCGCGATGTCGAAGATCACGACGAGGGCGCACTCGACGACGAGCAGGACGCCGAGGACCTTGGCGTTGAGGTCGATCTTCAGCCAGCCGAGCACGCCGACGACGGCCACGGAGACCAGAGCGGGGATCCACCACTGGAGGTCGATCTCGAGATAGGTGGCGAAGAGGCCCGACACCTCGAAGCCGAGGATGCCGTAGATGCCGACCTGCATCGCGCTGTAGGCGACCAGTGCGACGAGCGAGGCGCCCGCGCCGGCCGTGGGACCGAGGCCGCGGGCGATGTAGGCGTAGAAGGCGCCTGCGTTGTGGACGTGCCGGCTCATCTCCGCGTAGCCGACGCTGAACAGCATCAGGACGATGCCGAGGATGACGTAGAGCAGAGGCTGTCCGGCGATGCCCATCACCCCGAAGACCGTGGGCATCACCCCTGCGACGACCATCAGGGGCGCGCTGGCGGCGAGGACGGACAGGAGCAGCCCGGGAGTGCCGAGCCGGTCGGCGCGCAGCGCGCGTTCCTCGCCCTTGTAGGTGTTGATCCCGCCGGTGGTGCCGGTCTCGCTCGTATCTGTTCTGCCCGTCGACATGGCGGGGGTGGTCCCTTCGTCGATAACAACGTGCGTCAGGGGGCACCGAGCGCGAGGGTGCGCGCGGCGAGGAATTCGGGGTAGGGGTCGCGGCCGGCGTACGACCACGGGGCCTCGGTGGCGTGGGGGCCGATGCGGTGGAAGAGCGCGGCGGCCTCGGCAGGGCGGCCTTCGCAGATCTTGGCGTGGGCGAGGAAGTTGAGGTCGGCGCGGTGGCGGGGGTGGTCCTCGCGTTCCCATTCGAGCCACCAGTCGAAGGCGGCCTTCATCACCTGTCTGGCCCGGCGCCCCGACCAGTGACCCGAGGCCGCCGGGTCGTCGGACACGGCTCCGGCCGCGACCAGGACGCGGTAGCGCTCGGCGTGGGCGACGACGGGGAGCACGGCGAGCGGCGAGTCGGCAGGGGCCTGTTCGGCGGCCCATGCGGCGAAGTCGTACACCTCGTGGAGCGGGTCGCTCTCGGGGTGCGCCTCGGCGAGACCGGCCGTCATGAGGTGGTGGGCGTGGTGGTGTTCGGGATGGCGGGCGCGGATCTCCTCGAAGTACCTGGCGGCCGCCTCGTGGGAGCCGTGCGTGCGCTCCAGTGTCATCAGGCCGAGCCAGGGGGTGGGGTCGGCGGGGTCGAGCGCGGCTGCGGCCAGGCATGCCTCGCGCGCCCGGTCACCTTCGCCGGCGCCGGCCTTCGGCCGCCGGGCGCGGGCGACGGCGGCACAGGCGAGCAGGGTCGTGGCGTCGGTGCTGTCCGGCTCGGCGAGCAGCCAGTCGGCCGCCCAGCCGGCGGCCGACGGGACGGCGGCGAGGGCGAGGAGGCGATGGCCCCGGCGGTCCCAGTCGGCGCCCGTCGCCACAATCAGGGAGCGGGCCCGGGTCCAGCGGCCTTGGGCGAACTGCCCCCGTACATCGACGAGTTCGCTGTCGTCGAGCGCCGGGTCGAAGGTGTGGTCCGAACGCCCGCCCTTGCGGCGGGACCGGCCCAGGGGCGGCGGAGGCGGAGACATCCGCAGGCTTCCTTTTCGACTTCGACATGACACCAGCACATTTCGATGCCGTGTGCGATCAAACGAACGCGCACAGCAAAGCGGTAGGCAATGCTCCGAGTCAAGGGCAGCCTTGCCCCAACTACGTTCACTGGCCACGCGGTTGGGCGTACCGAGGTGCGGGCCGAACCATTCACGCAGTTCGCGAGCCGCGTACGGAAGTGACGGATGAGGCAGGGGTGACGCGTGCCACACTGCCGCCATGGAGAACCGTGAACCGCTCAAGCCCTTCCTTCTCGCATTCCCCGGGCCCCTGCGCGACCGGTTGGTGGCGGCCGTGCTCTCGGGCGAGAAGGTCAGTACCTCCGGGCTGCTCCTGGAGTACGAGGTGGAGCGGGAGGAACTCCCGCCGGTGGGCGAGCGGTCCGCGGTCATCGACTCCGACGGGCGGGAGGTCGCCGTGGTCGAGCTGACGGAGGTACGGGTGCTGCCCCTGGGGTCGGTGGTGCTGCAGCACGCACTGGACGAGGGCGAGGGGTACACGTCGGTGGCCGAGTGGCGGGAGGCGCACGAGGCGTACTGGCACAGCGAGGAGATGCGGGAGGCGCTGGGCGACCCGCGGTTCACCGTGGACGACGACACGATGATCGTGGCGGAGCGGTTCCGGGTGGTGGAGCGGCTCGCCTGACGGCGGGGCGGGCGGCGGCCCGGCGCATCTCGGCACCGGGCCGGGAAACGACCGGGCGCACCTCGCTGCCGGGCCCTCGCCGACGCACCGCCCGACGGCCGCGAGCGACTGGACGCGGGATCCTCCCGGTGCCCGAGGAGGTTTGCACCGGTCTCCTGCGAAGGCGTTCCCTCAGGTCATCGCGACGACGACCTTGCCGGCCTTCGCCCGCCCCTTCTCGACGTACTCCAGGGCCTCCGGGGTCCGTTCGAACGGGAAGACACGGTCGACGACGGGACGGATCCTCCCGGCCTCGATCAGCGGCGTGAGTTCGCGCAGCTGAGCGCCGTCGGCCTTCATGAAGAGGAACGAGTACGTCACGCCGCGGCGCTTCGCGCGACGCCGGGTCCTGAAGCTCAGCGCGCTCATCACCAGCCGGAGAATCGGGTTCAGGCCCAGCTCGCGGGCGAAGGCCGCGTCGGGTGGGCCCGCGATGCTGATGACCTTCCCGCCGGGCTTCAGCACCTCCAGGGACTTCTCCAGCGTCTCGCCGCCGAGGGTGTCCAGGACGACGTCGTAGCCGTGCAGGACCGTTTCGAACGCCTGCTTCCTGTAGTCGACGACGACATCCGCGCCGAGGCCCTTCACCAGGTCGGCCTTGGCCGTGCTCGCGGTGGCGGCCACGTGCGCGCCCAGCTGCTTGGCCAGCTGGACGGCGATCGTGCCGACTCCGCCGGAGCCCGCGTGGATCAGGACCTTCTGACCTGGCCGCACCTGTGCCCGCTCGACCAGCGCCTGCCACGAGGTCAGGGCGACCAGGGGGAGGGACGCCGCCTCCTCCATGGTGAGCGTGGCCGGTTTGATCGCCACGTCGTCCTGGTGCACGGCGATGAATTCGGCGAATGTGCCGATGCGGTCCTTGTCGGGCCGCGCGTAGACCTCGTCGCCCACCGCGAAGCGGGTGACGGCCGATCCCACCTGGAGCACCACCCCGGCGAGATCGTTGCCCAGGACCAGCGGGAGACGGTACGGCAGGAACGCCTTGAAGGCCCCGTCGCGGAGCCTGAGGTCGAGCGGGTTGACGCTCGCCGCGTGGATCCGGACCAGGACGTCGTCGGCACCCACCTGCGGGGTGTGCGTCTCGCCGGCGTGCACTCCCGCCTTGTCGCCGTAGCTCTCGATCATGAAGGTCTTCATCGTCGTCTCCGTTTCCCGACCGCGACGGGACGGGATCTCTGTCCGTCCTGGGCTTCTCCCGACGGGACACTCTGTGCGATCCGCTTCGGTCTCCTGGAGCCCCTCGCCGACGGGGAACCATCGGCCCACCGGTACGGCGGAGCGGCGGGACAACGGTGCGGTGGTGTGCGCCTCACGCCGCGTTCGGCGGGGCGGCGAGGCTCTGCCGGACGTACCGGGTGGTCTCGTCCGCGAGGATCTCGGGCAGGCCCGCCTCGATGCCGTGCAGGGCCTGTGCGGCGACATCGGCGGGGGCGGTCTTCTGATCGGCGGGGACGCCCGCCGCCATGTCGGTGTCCATATAGCCGACGTGAAGCGCCGACACGGTGATGCCGCGGGGCGCCAGCTCCTCCCGGGCCGCGTCGGTCAGTGCCCACGCGGCGGCCTTGGCGGCGGCATAGGACCCGAGGCCTGCCGGATGCAACCAGGACAGGACGGAGAGGACGTTGAGAACGGCGCCGCCGCCGTTGCGCTCGATGACGGGGGTGAAGGCCCGCGTCACAGCGAGCGGGCCGAAGAAGTTCGTCTCCATCTCCAGACGCACCGCGTCCAGGCCACCCGCGATAAGCGGCGTGGCGGTGGAGATGCCGGCGTTGTTCACCAGCAGCGTCGCGTCGGAAGCGATGCCGGCCGCAGCCCGGATCGAATCCTCGTCCGTCACGTCCAGCCGAAGCGGGGTGACGCCCGGCAGGTCCACCGTCTCGGGGCGGCGGGCCGCCGCGTACACCTTCGCCCCGCGCTCCACGAGCTGGGTGGCCAGATGCCGCCCGAGCCCTCGGTTGGCACCGGTGACCACCGCGATCGCGTCCTTCAGTTCCATGCCCACTCCCAGCGTTGCGGCCGCCGGCAAGCGGCCCGCGCGAATTAGATTACGACTGAAATCTAAAACAGGTCTAGGATAGATTGCAACCGACATCCAAACGGAGGTGGCTGATGGGCCGCGTATCGCAGGCGCAGGCGGAGGAGAACCGCCGGCGGGTCGTGGAAACCGCGTCCCGGCTGTTCCGGGAGCAGGGCACCCACGTCAGCGTCGCCGACCTCATGAAGGCGTCCGGCCTGACCCACGGCGGCTTCTACAAGCAGTTCGAGTCCAAGGAGGCGCTCGTCGACGAAGCCACCGCCCACGCGTTCGGTGAACTCACCCGGCGCCGCGACGACGGAGTCGAGCAGCACGCCGGACAGCTCGACGCCGCCCAGCGGACACTGATCGACACCTACCTCTCCGTCGAGCACCGTGACAGCGCGGCAGACGGGTGCCCCGCCGCCGCGCTCGCCACCGACATGGCGCGCGAACCCGGAGTCCGCGAGGCCCGCCGCGTCTACACCGAGGGCGTGGGTGACTTCGCCGAGTGGCTCGCGACCGAGGACCAGGACGGCATCACCCGGCTGTGCACCATGCTCGGGGCACTCGTCCTGGCCCGGGCCACGAAGGGGTCCCCGCTCTCCGAGGAGATCCTCACCGCCGCGCACGCGGCCTTGACGGCGACCCGCTGATCAGGGACACGGCCTACCGGGCGGCCGAAGGCCCGAGCCGGGCCCGTTCAGCCGATCGCCTTCGCCGCCGCCCGGCCCGCCGCCCGGCCCGAGAAGATGCAGCCGCCCAGGAACGTGCCCTCCAGGGAGCGGTAGCCGTGGACCCCGCCGCCGCCGAAGCCCGCCGCCTCCCCCGCCGCGTACACCCCGGGCAGCGGGGTGCCGTCCTCGGTCAGGACACGGGAGGACAGGTCGGTCTCCAGGCCCCCGAGTGACTTACGGGTCAGGATGTTGAGCCGTACGGCGATCAGGGGACCGGCCGCGGGGTCGAGGATGCGGTGCGGTTTCGCCGTGCGGATCAGCTTGTCGCCCAGATAGGAGCGGGCGCCGTTGATCGCCGTGATCTGGAGGTCCTTGGTGAAGGGGTTGGCGATCTCGCGGTCGCGGGCGGTGATCTCGCGGCGCAGGTCGTCCTCGTCGATCAGCGGTTCTCCGGTGAGCGCGTTCATTCCCCGTACGAGCGCTCCGAGGTCCTTCTCGACGACGAAGTCGACGCCCTTGTCCATGAACGCCTTCACGGGCCCAGGGACGTCGGCACGCGCCCTGCCGATCACGTCGCGCACCGACTTCCCGGTCAGGTCCGGGTTCTGCTCGGAACCGGAGAGGGCGAACTCCTTGCCGATGATCTTCTGGTCGAGGACGAACCAGGTGTAGCCGTAGCCGGACTTCATGATGTGTTCGAGGGTGCCCAGCGTGTCGAAGCCCGGGAAGAGCGGAACCGGAAGCCGCTTGCCGCGGGCGTCCAGCCAGAGGGAGGACGGGCCGGGCAGGATCCGTATGCCGTGCTTGTCCCAGATCGGGTTCCAGTTCTCGATGCCCTCGGTGTAGTGCCACATCCGGTCGCGGTTGATGTGGTGGGCACCCGCCTTCTCGGTGATGCCCAGCATCAGTCCGTCGACGTGGGCGGGGACCCCGGAGAGCATCTTCTCGGGCGGCGTGCCCAGCCGGTCGGGCCACTGGGCGCGCACGAGGTCGTGGTTGCCTCCGATGCCCCCGGAGGTGACGATCACCGCTTGGGCCCTGAGCTCGAAGGCGCCCGTGACCTCGCGGCTGCTCGCGGTGCCCCGCTCGGTGCCGCTCTCCTCGAGGATCTCGCCGGTGACCGTGTCGACCGCTCCGGCCGAGCGGCCGAGGCCGGTCACCCGGTGGCGGAAGCGCGCCTGGACGAGGCCCTTCGCCATGCCTTCGCGGACCCGCCGCTCGAAGGGCGCGACGACGCCGGGGCCGGTGCCCCAGGTGATGTGGAAGCGGGGGACGGAGTTGCCGTGGCCGTTCGCGTCGTAGCCGCCGCGTTCGGCCCAGCCGACGACGGGGAAGAGCCGCAGCCCCTGGGCGTGCAGCCAGGACCGCTTCTCCCCCGCCGCGAAGTCGACGTACGCCTCGGCCCACTGCCGTGGCCAGTGGTCCTCGTCGCGGTCGAAGCCGGCGGTGCCGTACCAGTCCTGGAGGGCCAGGTCGTGGCTGTCCTTGATCCGCATCCGGCGCTGTTCGGGCGAGTCGACGAGGAAGAGCCCGCCGAAGGACCAGTGGGCCTGCCCGCCGATGGACTGCTCGGGCTCCTGGTCGAGCAGGATCACCGTGCGGCCCGCGTCGACGAGCTCGGCGGTGGCCACCAGCCCCGCGAGTCCTGCCCCGATCACGATCACATCAGCGTCGTACGCCATGGTTTCCATCCTTCGGGGCGGTGCGGGGCAGCGGCGGGCGGGGCGGGCGAAGTTACTTGTGGGTCAGATCTTCGGTACGGGCCGCGCCCACGTCAACCGTCCGGTCGGTGGCGCCCTCACCGATCCCGTACGGCTGCCGGGCTATCGTCGGACCGTGTCGGTGCTGGTACTCCTGCTGTCCGTGGGCGCCGCCTGCTGCCTGGGCTTCGGATTCGTCTTCCAGCAGGACGCAGCCCGCCGCGCGCCCATGAGCGATTTCCTCTCGCCCCGGCTGCTGCTCGACCTGATGCGCGTGCCGAGCTGGCTCGCCGGGATCGGCCTGATGGTCTGCGGCATGGTGCTGGGCGCCCTGGCCCTGGGCCAGGGCGAGGTGTCGGTCGTCGAGCCGCTGCTGGCCACCAATCTGCTCTTCGCGATGGGGCTGTCGCGCTACCGCACGGGCCAGTCGCTGGGCAGGCAGGGCTGGGGAGGCCTCTGCCTGCTGGCGGGCGGCGTCACCGCGTTCCTGCTGGCCGGCGAGCCGCGCGGCGGGGAGGCGGTGACCTCGGCGCTGCGCCACTGGCTGGTGATCGGGATCGTCGCGGGGCTCGCGATGTTCCTGACCGCCTGCGCCAGACACCCGCGGACCCGCGGGACTCCCGTCCTGCTCGGCCTGGCGGCGGGGCTGCTCTACGGGCTGCAGGACGGGCTGACCAGGGTCAGCGGGGAGCGGCTGAGCGCGGACGGCTGGGCGGCGCTGATGACCTCCTGGCAGCCGTACGCCGTCCTCGTCCTGGGGGTGACCGGGCTGCTCCTGGTCCAGAGCGCGTTCGAGGCGGGGCCGCTGCGGATGTCGCTGCCCGCGCTGACCGCCGCGCAGCCGCTGGCGGGGATCGTCTGCGGGATCGGCTTCCTCGGCGACCAGGTGCGCACGGACACGGGCGCCCTGGCCTGGCAGGCCGTCGGGCTGGCGGCGATCGTGGCCGGGATCGTGCTGCTGGGACTGCACCCGGCGATGCCGGAGGGGAAGGAGCGACACGGATCCACGGCCGCCGACCGGTTGATGTTGGATGGGCCCCATGACTCCGGCTGACGAGATCCTGGACATTGTCGACGAGAACGACGAGGTCGTCGGGCAGGCGACCCGCGGGGAGGCGACCTCGCGCGGCCTGCGCCACCGCTGCGTCTTCATCGAGGCCAGGGACGCGGCGGGCCGGCTGTTCGTGCACCGCAGGACGGCCACGAAGATGGTCTTCCCCTCGCACTACGACATGTTCGTCGGCGGGGTCGTGGGTGCGGGAGAGTCGTACGACGAGGCGGCGCTGCGGGAGGCCGAGGAGGAGCTGGGGGTCTCCGGCCTCCCCCGGCCCACACCGCTCTTCAAGTACCTCTACGAGGGCCCCGGGCACAGCTGGTGGTCGTACGTGTACGAGGTGCGCTGCGAACTGCCCGTACGTCCTCAGGCCGAGGAGGTCGACCGGCACACCTTCCTGACCGACGCCGAGCTGGAAGGACAGCTGGGCGACCGGACGTGGGTGCCGGACGGTCTGGAGACCTACCACCGACTGCGGGAGTTCCGGGCCGGCGGCGGGGCGGGGGCCACCAGGTGAACGAGTTCGTGCGCGGACTGCGGCTGTGGTTCGCCCCGGAGCGGGTCCGCGAGGAGGGCGACACCCCCGACTACCGCTTCTCCCTCGCCAACGAGCGCACCTTCCTCGCCTGGATCCGGACGGCGCTCGCACTCATCGGCGGCGGTTTCGCCGTCGACCAGTTCCTGCCCGGGCTGGCCTGGGGCATCCGCGCCGGCCTGGCCCTCGGGCTGCTGGCCGCAGGGGTGCTCTGCGCGCTGCGGGCCGTCAACCACTGGGTGCGGTGCGAGCGCGCGATGCGGCGCGGGGAGGATCTGCCGGTGTCACGCTTCCCCGCGCTGCTCAGCCTCGTGGTCGCCGTGGTGGCGGTCGCGATGGTGGTGGTGGTCCTGTTCGGCTGGGAGGGCCGGTGACCACCGCGGGGCGCGATCCGGGCCTCCAGCCCGAACGGACCCGGCTGGCCTGGCGCCGCACCACCCTGGCGTGCACGGTGGTGGCCCTGCTCGCGGTGCGGCAGGCACTGCACAGCGGGGTGACGGGGGCCGCGGCGCTCGCGGTGGCCCTGAGCCTGCTGGCCTGGCTGGGCTTCCTGGCGGTGGCGCACCGCCGGGTGACGGGCATGGGCACGGCGGAGCCCGCCCCGCTGTCGGCACGCCACGCCCTGTCGGCGGCCGCGTGCACGGTCGCGCTCGCGGTGTTCGCCGTCGCGACGCTGTTCTGACGGGCGGTACCGCTTTCAGTCCGCCCAGTCCACGGCGACGACGATCTTGCCCCGGGTGCGCCCCTCCTGGTTGAGCCGGTAGGCGTCCGCGGCCTGCTCCAGCGGGAAGACCCGGTCCACGTTGACGGAGACGATGCCCTGCTCGGCGAGTCCGGCGAGGTGGGCGAGGTCCACGGCGTCGGGCCGCACGAAGGCGTAGCGCCCGCCGTAGGAGAAGACCTCGGCGTCCGCGATGGACGCGAGCCGGCCCTCGGGCGCGAGGGTCTCGGCGGAGACGCGGAGCGCCTCCCCGCCGACGGTGTCGAAGGCCGCGTCGAAGCCGTCGGGGGCGAGGGCCCGGAGCCTGGCGGCCAGCCCGTCGCCGTACTCCACGGGTTCACCGCCCAGCTGGCGTACGTAGTCGTGGTTGTGGGGCCCGGCCGTGCCGACGACCCGGCAGCCCGCGTGCCTGGCGAGCTGGACGGCGAGCGAACCGACGCCTCCGGCGGCCGCGTGGACGAGGACGGTCTCCCCCTCCCGGACCTTCAGGGTGCGGTGCAGCACCTGGTGTGCGGTGAGGCCGCACAGCGGAAGGCCCGCCGCCTCCTCGAAGCTGAGGCCCATCGGTTTACGGGCGAGGGTGCGCACGGGTGCGGCGACGTATTCGGCGAAGGTGCCGCGCGAGAGGAAGTCCTCACGCACATAGCCGATGACCTCGTCCCCCACGGCGAACTCGTCCACCGCGGCACCGGGCTGGACCACGACACCGGAGACGTCCCAGCCGGGGATGACGGGGAACACGGCTTCCAGCCCCGCCTGGAGGTAGCCCTCGCGGGCCTTCCAGTCGACGGGGTTCACGGCCGCGGCCCGCACCTTCACCAGGACCGAGTCCGGCCCCACCTTCGGGTCGGGCCGCTCGCCGTACTCCAGTACGTCGGCCGAGCCGTACCTGCTGTAGCTGATCGCCTTCATCCTTCGACGATCCGGTCGGGCCGGGGTCCCCGCAACTCAGGCCGTGACCGACTCGAAGGGCGGCAGCAGGGTCCTCGGGTCGTGCCCGGAGTGCCAGAGCCCGATGAGGAACGCGGTGGTCGCCTCCAGATACGCGGCCCGGTCGAGCCCGCCCACGGTCAGGGGGACGAAGCCGAGGTCGCGGACCAGGATCCGGACCGTCTCCAGGGCCGCCTCGTCGTCCCCGCACAGCGGGACGGCGACCGGGCCGTCGGCGAAGTCGGGCGGGTTGAGCCACCACAGGGGATCCGGCAGGTGGTTGAAGGCCTTGACGACCCGTGCCCCGGTTGCATCGGCGATCGCACGTGCGGCGCCGGGGCCGGTACCGGTGGTGAGCCGGAAGCCGGGGCCGACGGCATTGGTGCAGTCGATGAGGAGCCGGCCGCGCAGCGCTCCGTCCCCCGCGCCGAGTGCTGCCAGGACGCCCGCCACGGCGTCGTGGGGCAGGGCGAGCAGGGCCGCGTCGCCGAAGGCCGCCGCTTCCCGGACCGTGCCGGCTCTCTGGCCGGTGCGGTCCGCGAGCGCCCTGGCGCGTTCCGCGGACCGGCCTCCGAAGAGCACGCGATGGCCGGCCGCCGCCCACCGCCCGCCCAGTGCGTCCGCCATGTTGCCGGTCCCGATGATGCCGATGCGCATGTCCCTCTCCCCTGAACGCCCGTCACGTAGCGTCGTGCCGGAGTGGACGTTAGGGGACCCGTTGCGCACCGTTCGGTGCGTATCGGGCGGGGAGGGGTACGCATGGACCGGCTGCTCGCCGACTGCCGGGCACGGCTCGGCTTCGACCTGCTGGGGAACACCTGGAATCCAGTGGTCCTGTACGCGCTCGGGGCGGGCCCGCGACGGCCCGGTGAACTGCGTACGGAGATCGGCGGCATCAGCGCCAAGGTGCTGACCGAGACGCTGCGCAGGCTGGAGGACTTCGCGCTGGTGGAGCGCCGGGCCTACGCCGAGGCGCCGCCGCGCGTGGAGTACGCCCTGACCGCGCTCGGCCGGACGCTGCTGGAACCGATCGAAGCGCTGGGCCGCTGGTCCGCCACGTACGGGGACGCGTTCGTGGAGGCGCAGCGCTGGGACGACTGACAGGGACGACGAGGCGGGGAGCCGGAGATCACTTCTCGGATTCCGGGCGGACACTGGACGACATACCGACTGGTCGGCATCATGGTCCCGACCGTTCAACCGCCCCGGAGGTGCGCCCCATGAGCCCAGTCCACCCGCCAGGTCTCGATCTCGACCTGCTGCGCGGCCATCTCGACCGTGAGCGGCCGGGGCTGGTGAACGGAACGCTCGAAGCCCGGGTGATCGAGGGCGGCCGCTCGAACCTCACCTACATCGTCACCGACGGCTCCGGGCAGTGGGTCGTACGCAGACCTCCGCTGGGACATGTGCTCGCCACCGCGCACGACATGAAGCGCGAGCACCGGGTGATCAGCGCCCTCCACCCGACGGCGGTCCCGGTGCCGGAAACCCTCCTGCTCTGCGAGGACGACGCGGTCATCGGCTCGCCCTTCTACGTCATGGAGTACGTCGAGGGGACCCCTTACCGCACCGCCGAACAGCTCGCCCCGCTCGGCGCCGAGCGCACCAGGGCCGTCGTCCTGGGACTCGTCGACACGCTGGTGGACCTGCACGCCGTCGATCCCGCGGCAGTCGGCCTCGGCGACTTCGGGCGTCCGGAGGGTTTCCTGGACCGGCAGCTGCGGCGCTGGGGCAAGCAGCTGGACGCCTCCCGGAACCGTGAGCTCGCCGGCATCGACGAGCTGCACGCCGCCCTCGGCCGGGAGCTCCCCGTCTCTCCCGCGCCCACCGTGGTGCACGGCGACTACCGCCTGGACAACGTACTGATCGGCCGGGACGACCGGATCAAGGCGGTCCTGGACTGGGAGATGTCCACGCTCGGCGACCCGTTGACCGACCTGGGGCTGCTCGTGATGTACAGCTCCGACCTGGACCTGCCCGAGTCACCTGTCTCCACCACCAGTGGCGCCGCGGGCCACCCCAGCCCCGCCGAGCTGATCGAGCGCTATGCCGCACGCTCCGGCCGCGACACCTCCGCCATCTCCTGGTACACGGCCTTCGCGTGGTTCAAGCTCGCCGTGATCCTCGAGGGCATCCACTACCGCTACACCCTGGGCCAGACCGTCGGCGCCGGCTTCGACCGCATCGGCGACCTGGTCCCCGTCTTCATCGCGCACGGCCTCACCACCCTCCAGGAAGGCTGATCACCCGTGGACTTCGCATTCGACGCCCGTACCGAAGAGCTGCGCACCAAGCTGCTCACGTTCATGGACGAGCACGTCTACCCCGCCGAGGAGGTCGCCGAGGAGCAGCGCGCGCGGCTGGCGTCCCCCTGGGACACCCCGCAGATCGTCGAGGACCTGAAGGCGGAGGCGCGCAGGCAGGGCCTGTGGAACCTCTTCCTCCCGGACGCGGAGTACGGGGCCGGGCTGACGAACCTCCAGTACGCCCCGATGGCCGAGATCACCGGCCGCAGCCCGCACCTGGCCCCGACCGCGCTGAACTGCGCGGCCCCGGACACCGGGAACATGGAGGTGCTCTCCCAGTTCGGGTCGGACGAGCAGAAGAAGCAGTGGCTGGAGCCGCTGCTCGCCGGCGAGATCCGTTCGGCGTTCGCGATGACGGAGCCCGAGGTGGCCTCGTCGGACGCGACGAACATCGAGACCCGGATCACGCGGGACGGCGACAACTACGTCATCAACGGCCGCAAGTGGTACATCTCGGGGGCGATGAACCCGGACTGCGCGGTGTTCATCGTGATGGGCAAGACGGACCCGGACGGCGAGGACATCCGCCGCCAGCAGTCCATGATCCTCGTCCCCCGCGACACCCCCGGCCTCGAAGTGCGCCGCGCGATGCAGGTGTACGGCTACGAGGACCACTCCCACGGCGGCCACGCCGAGGTGGTCTTCACCGACGTACGTGTGCCCGCCTCGAACCTGATCGGCGAGGAGGGCGGCGGCTTCGCCATCGCGCAGGCGCGGCTGGGTCCGGGCCGGATCCACCACTGCATGCGGCTGATCGGGATGGCCGAGCGCGCGATCGAGCTGATGTGCAGGCGGGCCGTGGCCCGTACGGCCTTCGGCAAGCCGCTCGCCCAGCAGGGCGTCGTCCAGAACTGGATCGCGGACGCCCGGGTGACGGTGGAGCAGCTGCGGCTGCTGGTGCTGAAGACCGCCTGGCTGATGGACACGGTGGGCAACCGCGGGGCGCACACCGAGATCCAGTCGATCAAGATCGCGACGCCGCGCGCGGTCGTCGGCATCCTGGACCAGGCGGTGCAGCTGTACGGCGCCGGCGGCGTCAGCCAGGACTTCCCGCTGGCCGAACTCTGGGCCTCGGCGCGGACGCTGCGGCTGGCGGACGGACCGGACGAGGTGCACCAGCGGTCGCTGGCACGGCGCGAGATCAAGAAGTACCTCTGAGCCCGGTGCGGGGAGGCGCCCGCGCGGCGCCTCCCCGGCGGGTCAGAAGGTGAGCTGCCAGCTGTCGATGTAGCCGGTGTCCTGCGCGGCGACGTCCCGCACCTGGAGCTTCCAGGTGCCGTTGGCCGTCTCGGCGGACGCGTTGACCGTGTACGTCGCGATCACGTTGTCGGCCGAGTCGCTGCCGCTGGAGTTCTTCAGCCGGTACGCGCTCCCGTCGGGCGCGAGCAGGTCGACGACGAGGTCACCGCGGTAGGTGTGCTTGATGTCGACGGCCACCTTGAGGGCCGAAGGGGCGTTGCCCGTACGTCCGGTGACGGAGACCGGCGAGGTCACGGCGGCTCCGTTGTCGGGCACGGCGACATCGGCGGCGTTGCTGAACACCGTGCCCGTCGGCGGGGTGACCGTGCCCGCCGACAGGGTCCAGACGGCATGGGCGATCGCGTCGCTGTTGCGGTCCAGGGCCGTGTCGTTGATGTTGGCGGTGGTGTCGCACGAGGAGTGGTAGCAGCGGTCGAAGGCCTGGCCCGCCGTGCCGCCCCACTTCTGGGCCTGGGCGCTGGTCTTCGTGTAGTCCGCTCCGGAGAACAGACCGCCCACCGGGACTCCCGCGTTCTTGAACGGGGCGTGGTCGGAGCGGCCGTCGCCCTCGGTCTCTATCTCGGTCGGTATCGACAGGCCCGCGTAGTAGTCCTTGAAGGTCTGCTCGATGGCCGGGTCGTCGTCGTAGACGAAGTAGCCGGGGTTGGGCGAGCCGATCATGTCGAAGTTGAGGTACCCGGCGAGCTTGGAACGCTCGGTGGTGGCCAGGCTGTTGACGTAGTACTTCGAGCCGACGAGCCCCAGCTCCTCGGCGCCCCACCAGGCGAAGCGCAGGTGCTTGTCCGGTGCGAGCTGCGCCCGGGAGACCGCGAGCGCGGTCTCCAGCACGGCTGCCGATCCGGATCCGTTGTCGTTGATGCCGGGACCGGAGGTCACCGAGTCGAGGTGGGAGCCTGCCATGAGCACCTGGTTCGGGTCGCCGCCCGGCCAGTCGGCGATCAGGTTGTACCCGGTGGCCCCGCCGGAGGTGAACTGCTGGAGAGCCGTGGTGTATCCGGCCGCGTCCAGCTTGGCCTTCACATAGTCGATGGACGCCTTGTAACCGGCCCGGCCGTGCGCCCGGTTGCCGCCGTTGGCGGTGGCGATCGACTGGAGCTGGGTGAGGTGCGCCTTGACGTTGGCGAGCGGGATGTCGGGGGCCGCGGCGACGGCTGCGGGCGCGGCCTGGGCGGCTGGCGCGGCGGTCGCCAGAAGGGCCGCGAGGGCGAGCGCGGCCACGGGAAGGGATCTGAGACGGGCAAGGCTCATCGGGGGCTCCGTATTCCGTTCGGGGACTGACGGAACGTGCAGGGGTCTCCGGCCGTGCACGGCCGGAGCCTGGAGCTGGCGGTGCGCAGTGCGACACCGATGCTCAATCAATGACCGCGTACCGTCAAGGGTGGGATTCGGACAGCGCCGTCCGCTGACCGGACATTCGGGGTGCTGTCAGAGGCGTCCACTAGCTTCTGACGCATGGGGAACTTCGGTGGAACACTGACGGCCCGCTCCGCGGGTGACCTGCGCGGCCACATGCAGGCGACGGGCTTCGCCGGTGCCGACGAGGCCGAGGTGCTGGGGGACGGCTGGCAGGAGTGCGAATTCGACGAATCCGGGCCACGCGGCTTGGCGGACCTCGTGCGCCTGACAGGCGCACCGGCGGTCCTGGTCGCCTTCCTGGACAGTGACGTCGGCTTCGTCGAGGCGGCCACGCCGGACGGCGCGAGCTGGGAGGGCCTGCTCAACCGCGGCAAGGCGGAGGACTACGAGATACCGCTGGAGCAGTTCCCGGTCGAGTCCGCCGTGAAGGGGGCCCTGACCTGGTCGGCCGCCGCCGGACTGACGGCCGACGAGGCACTGGTCCGGAAGGCCCTCACCGGCTCCGCTCTGTTCGCGGAAGAGCTCGCCTCACTGCTCTCCACCGCCCTGGGCATACCGGGGCAGGGCTGACCGCGCGCACCGGTTGACGGACGGCGGGGGACGGTGGGGAGGCCGTCAGGGGCGCAGGGCCCTCAGCAGCAGGTCGGCCAGGTGGTCCGCGACCTCCTGCTGGCTCAGCGGGCCGTCCGGGCTGTACCACGTGGACAGGTGGTGGACCGAGCCGAAGTGGTAGTCGACGACGAGGTCGGCCGGGGTCGCCGTGGAGAACACCCCGGCCCGCTGCCCCTCCTCGATCAGGGCCCGGAAGCGCTCGTGGTACCGGCGGCGCTCGATCCTCACCTGCTTGTTCTTCTCCGGGCTCAGGTGGTGCATGGAGCGGAAGAAGATCGAGGCGTCGTCGAGATTCTCGATCGTCGTGACGACCACGTCGGCCGCCGCGTCACGCAGCCGCTGCTCGATCGGCGCCTCCGCGTTCGCATAGGCGTCGAGCCGCTCCTGCTGGAGCCGCAGCACCCGGGCGTAGACCTCCTGGAGGAGGTCCTCCTTGGAGCCGAAGTAGTGGTAGAGCGCCCCTTTGGTGACACCGGCCGCCTCGACGATCTCCTGGACGGAGGTGCGGTCGTAGCCGCGCTCCGCGAAGAGCCGGGTGGCGGCGGCCAGCAGCCTTTGGGGGACGGGCGTACCGTTCCCGTCCGTCGCCTTGGCCATTGCCGCCACCTGCCCTCTCGTACCCTGCGTGAACTGTTCTAACGGGGGGAACGCAGTTCCCGCCTGAGGATCTTCCCACTCGCCGTCTTCGGGAGTTCGGTCAGGATCTCCACTTCGCGCGGGTACTTGTAGGCGGCCAGCCGTTCCTTGCAGTAGGCGCTCAGCTCGCCGGGGTCCGTCTCGGCGCCCGGCCGCAGGCTGACGTAGGCCCGGACGGTCTCCCCGCGGTAGGCGTCGGGAACGCCGACTACGGCCGCCTCGCGGACCGCCGGGTGGGTGTAGAGGACGTCCTCAACCTCCCGGGGCCAGACCTTGAAACCGGAGGCGTTGATCATGTCCTTCTTGCGGTCCACGACGTAGAGCCAGCCCGCCGTGTCCATGAAGCCGATGTCCCCGGTGCGCAGTTCCCCGTCCGGGAAGGCGGCCTCGGTGGCTTCGGGCAGCTTCCAGTAGCCGGAGACGACCTGCGGTCCGCGTACGGCGATCTCGCCCTGTTCGCCGAAGGGGACGTCGTCGCCCTTCTCGTCGATGATCCTGACCAGGGTGTCGGGCCCGGGGACACCGACGGACAGGGTCCCGGAGACGGGGTCGACGGGCGCCTCGTGCTCCGGCGGTACGGAGGCGCAGGGCGCGGTGCACTCGGTGAGTCCGTAGCCGTTGCGGATGTACGGGCCGAAGCCGTCGCGGAACTTCTCGACCAGCGCGGGCGGCAGCGGTGCGCCGCCGGAGGAGATGACCTTGAAGGAGGCGAAGTGCTCCCGGGTGACCCCCGGGTGCGCGGCGAGCGCCATGAAGGCGGTCGACGGGCCCACGGTGTAGGCGGGGCGGTGCTCGGCGAAGGCCTCCAGGACGACGCTCGCCTCGAAGCGGTACGCGAGGACCAGGGTGCCCGCGTTGGCGACGCACGCGGCGAGCTGGCAGACCATGCCGGTGATGTGGAAGAGCGGGGCGAGCGCGAAGTAGGCCGAGCCCTCGTCGATGGGGTGGCCGGCCCGCTGCCGCTCGGCGTTGATCATGATGTTGCCCTGGGAGTTCATGGCTCCCTTGGGGGTGCCGCTCGTCCCGGAGGTGTAGCTGATCAGGGCCGTGTCCGCGGCGGTGAGCTCCCGTCCGCCGGGGGCGGCCAGCCCGCGGCGGGCCACGGCCACCAGATCCGAGGCCCAGTCGTCGGCACCGGGCGCGGGGAGCCGCTCGAAGCCGAGCACGCGCGGGTCGTCGGCCGACTGGAGGTCGAGCTCGCAGGCCGTGACGGCGATCTTCAAGCTCGGCGCGGCCTCTGCGGTGGCCCGCAGATAGGACTCCCAGGCACGGTCCGAGCAGATCAGCGCGGTCACCTCCGCGTCCTTCAGTACGTGGCCGACCTCGCCGGACTTGTACATCGGGTTGAGCGGGACGACGGTCGCGCCTGCCTTCCAGGCACCGAGCAGGGCGAGCACGAAGTGCGGGGTGTTCTGCAGCATGATCGCGACCCGGTCGCCGCGCCGCAGCCCCTCGGCCGCCAGGTGCCCTGCCACGGAGTCGGACAGCTCATCGGTCTCGCGGTAGCTGAGGCGTCCGTCGAAGTACGCGAGCGCGGTGTGGTCCGGGGCCCGCCCGACGGCCGCGCGGAAGGCGTGCACCATGGTCTCGGCGGGGTGGACGGGGGCGAGCTGGGCCTCGCTGAGGAGGGCCGTCCAGGGCTTCGCCGCGTAGATCGACTCGGTCATGCTCCGGCCTCCTCCCACTTCTGCTGCAGGTGGTTCATGTTGCCGATCCAGTGGTCGGGGTCCTTGGCGCGGGCGCGGTAGTAGCCGGCCACCTCGGGGTGCGGCAGGACCAGGAAGCGGTCCTGTTCCATGGCGTCGAACAGCGCGTCGGCGACGGCCTCCGGCTCGATCGCGGTGGGCGCGAGCACGAGGTCGCCCGCGGAGCCGGCCGCCGTGAGCATGTCCGTACGCACGCCCTGGGGACAGATCGTGTGGACCTTGACGCCGCGGTGCCTGTAGGTCAGCGAGAGCCACTCGGCGAAGGCCACGGCGCCGTGCTTGGTGACGCTGTACGGGGCGGCGCCGATCATCGTCAGCAGCCCGGCAGCCGACGCGGTCGAGACGAAGCGGCCGCTGCCGCGCTCCAGCCAGTCCGGCAGCAGTGCCTTGGCCGCGCGGACGTGGGCCATCACGTTGACGTCCCAGGCCGCGGCCCAGACGTCCTCCTCGGCGAAGGCGTCCCCGCCCGACGCGAGGCCGGCGTTGGCGCAGTAGACGTCCACCCTGCCGCCGAGCGCGTCGCGTGCGGCGTCCACGATGCCGGAGGCGTCGCCGGCCACGACGGTGCCGCCGATCTCCTCGGCGAGCGCCTTGATCCGGTCGGCGTCGAGGTCGTTGACGACGACCCGCGCGCCCTCCGCGGCGAATCTCCGGGCGATGGCGGCCCCGATGCCGCCTCCGGCTCCCGTCACCACTACGCCAGCGCCCTGCACCGTACTCATCGGTCCCGCCTCTCTCAGCCGTCTTCCCCCGGCAGACTAACCAGTCGGTATGTGATCGGGGAAGAGGTTCGGGGCAGGACTGGGAATCTGCCCAGTCGTGGCCGTTCCGTGCGGCCCGCACCCGCGCTAGCGTGCGTGACCATGACAGTCGACGCGATCATGGAGGTAGCGGAATGACCCTGTCCAGGCGTGGATTGCTGGCTGTCGGCGGTGCGATGGGAGCCCTCGCGACGACCGCCGCCGGACCGGGGACGGCCGTGGCCGCCGGCCGGGAGCACGGGGCCGGGCGCACCCGGGTCCGTACCGGCTTCGACCGGCTGGCCGCCGATGGGTACCGGCTGCTCGCCGGGCAGAAGGTGGGGGTCGTCACCAACCCGACCGGGATCACCACCGACGTACAGCACATCGTCGACGTGATGCACCCCGACGACCGGGTGAACCTGACCGCCGTCTTCGGCCCCGAGCACGGCTTCCGGGGGACCGCGCAGGCGGGCGGCTCGGAGGGGCGGTACGACGACCCGGCGACCGGGCTGCCGGTCTACGACACCTATCTGAAGAACGGGCAGCCGCTGGCCGACATCTTCACGGCCTCCGGTGTGGACACGGTGGTCTTCGACATCCAGGACGTCGGCGCCCGGTTCTACACGTACATCTGGACCCTGTACGACTGCATGGAGGCGGCCGCGCTCGCGGGCAAGCGCTTCGTCGTCCTGGACAGGCCGAATCCGGTCACCGGCAGGGCGGCTCTGGGGCCCGTGCTCGATCCGGCCTTCGCGTCCTTCGTGGGACGCCGGGAGATCTCGCAGGCGCACGGCATGACGGTGGCGGAGCTGGCGCTGCTCTTCAACGCGGAGTTCCTGGCGGCCCGGCCGGTGGAGCTGGACATCGTGAAGATGTCCGGCTGGCGGCGTGCGGACTTCTTCGACGCGACGGGCCTGCCGTGGGTGCCGCCGAGCCCGAACATGCCGACGCCGGAGACGGCGGTGGTCTACCCCGGGACGTGCCTGTTCGAGGGAACGAACCTCTCGGAGGGCAGGGGAACGACACGGCCCTTCGAACTGCTGGGCGCGGAGGGCGTCGACCACCGGTGGGCGGCGGCCGCGAACGCTCTGGACCTGCCGGGGGTCGCCTTCCGTGAGGCGTACTTCGCGCCGACGTTCTCCAAGTTCCAGGGGAAGACGGTGGGCGGGGTCCAGGTGCACGTCCAGGACCGGGAGTCGTTCGACCCCGTACGCACCGGCATCGCGCTGCTGGTCACGGCGAAGCGGACGTGGAGCGGATTCGCGTGGCGGGCGGACAACGCGATCGACAGGCTCTCGGGCAACACCAGGGTCCGCACCATGATCGACGCGGGAGCGGACACGGACGAGGTGGTGGGGGCCTGGGCGGCCGACCTCGCCGCGTTCCGCAAGATACGGAAGGACCATCTGCTGTACCGGTGAGGGCCGGGGCCGGTCCCCCGGCCCTTTGCGCACGGACCGCCGTACGGGCCGGGAGAACCC